>NZ_JBSGFD010000133.1:0-24936 GCF_053603215.1 Kitasatospora sp. NPDC004240
CCCGCCCCGGGAGTTCCGGGGCGGGCGGCCCTGTCCTGCGTGCGGCCGTGGATCAGCCGCCGAGGCCCGGGATCGGGAGGACGCCGGTCAGGCCGCCGACCGGGGTCTTGTCCAGGCCCGGGATGGACGGGACGGCGCCGCGGGTGGCGGCGTCGGCCACCGGGGCGGACATCGGCTCGGCGGCGGCGGGCACCTCGGCGGCCTGCCCGGCGGCCGGGGTGAGGGTGCCGAGGGTGCTGGAGACCTTGTCGCCGCCCGGCAGCTTGGCCGCGGTCTCGCCCACCGCGCCGGTCACGGCCGGGTTGGTGAGGGCGCCGGTGGGAAGCCCCAGGCCACCGGCGGCGGCGGGAGCCGCGGAGGCGGCGCCGGCGCCGACCGCCGCGATGGCGATGCCGAGGGCCGCGGTGCCGGCGGCCTTGAGAGTGGCCTGCTTCATGAGTTCGTCCCCTTGAGTCCTCGTCTGGCGCCGACTCCGGGCATGGCTCGACGGCCGTTACCCCGTGTCAGCAGTGACTGGCACACCGTAGTGATCGGGTCGCCCGAGGACCAAAGTCCGTTCACTCACACCGGTGAGTAGTGCGATGAAACGCCGAACCCCCGCCCCCTCAACACGGGGGACGGGGGCGCACCGGGCCGGTACGGCTCAGGAGCTGAACAGCCACTCCGCCTTGAGCTCGGCGTAGCCGGGCTTGATGACGTCGTTGATCATCGCCAGCCGCTCGTCGAAGGGCAGGAACGCCGACTTCATCGCGTTCACGGTGAACCACTCCATGTCGGCCAGGGTGTAGCCGAAGGCCTCCACCAGGTGACCGAACTCCCGACTCATGCTGGTGCCGCTCATCAGACGGTTGTCGGTGTTCACGGTGACCCGGAACTTCAGCCGGCTGAGCAGCCCGATCGGGTGCTCGGCGTACGAGGTGGCCGCCGCCGTCTGCAGGTTGGAGGTGGGGCACATCTCCAGCGGGATGCGCTTGTCACGCACGTACGCGGCCAGCCGGCCGAGCTGCACGCTGCCGTCCTCGGCGACCGTGATGTCGTCCACGATGCGCACGCCGTGGCCCAGGCGGTCGGCGCCGCAGCACTGCAGGGCCTCCCAGATGGACGGCAGGCCGAAGGCCTCGCCGGCGTGGATGGTGAAGTGGTTGTTCTCGCCCTTGAGGTAGTCGAAGGCGGCCTGGTGGCGGGTGGGGGGGTACCCCGCCTCGGCGCCCGCGATGTCGAAGCCGACCACGCCCGCGTCGCGGTGGCGGTTGGCCAGCTCGGCGATCTCGGAGGAGCGGGCCGCGTGGCGCATGGCGGTGATCAGGGTGCCGATGCGGATGCGGTGGCCGGCGGCGCGGGCGCTGGCCTCGCCGAGGCGGAAGCCCTCCTGGACCGCGAGGACGACCTCGTCGAGGGTGAGCCCGCCCTCCAGGTGCTGCTCGGGGGCGTAGCGGACCTCGGCGTAGACGACGCCGTCGGCGGCGAGGTCCTCGGCGCAGTCGGCGGCGACCTTGATCAGGGCCTCGCGGGTCTGCATGACGGCGCAGGTGTGCGCAAAGGTCTCCAGGTAGCGGACCAGCGAGCCGGAGTCGGCGGCCTCGCGGAACCACTCGCCGAGTGCCTTGGGGTCGGTGGTCGGGAGGCCCTGGTAGCCGGAGGCGGCGGCCAGCTCGACGATGGTCTCGGGACGCAGCCCGCCGTCGAGGTGGTCGTGCAGGAGCACCTTCGGGGCGCGGGCGATCTGGTCGGGGGTGGGGATCCGGGGGCCGGTGCCCGCGGTGGTGACGGGGATCTGCTTCTCCATTGCGGGAGTGTAGCGCCTACGCGCGTAGACAGGCCACAGTCCGCCCGGCCCGGTCGGCTAAGCGGTGCCGGGAATTCCCCCGGACGGACCAAGGCGGCGAGCCGTACGAGAAACCCCGGCGGCCGCGGACGACCCCGCTCAGTCGTGCTGCAACAGCCGCCCCCGCCGCGCCAGCACGAAGTCCCGGAACGCCGCCACCGGCGGGGTGAACGGCCGCCCGGCCGCCCAGGCCAGGCCGATCGCCCGCCGGGTGCGCGGGGCGGTCACCTCCAGCTCCACCACCCCGGGCCGGGCCACCAGCCCCGGCGGCAGCAGGGCGACACCCAGCCCGGCCGCGACCAGGCCGCGCAGCGTCTCGGTGTCCTCCCCCTCGAAGGCGACCTTCGGGGCGAACCCGGCCTCCGCGCAGAAGCCGTCCGTGATCAGGCGAAGCCCGTACCCGGAACCGACCGCCACGAACGACTCCTCGGCGACCTCGGCCAGCCGGATCCGCCGCCGGCCGGCCAGCCGGTGGTCGGCGGGGACGGCCAGGTAGAGCCGCTGCTCGTCCAGCGGGCGGGTGACCAGCGCCGGGTCGTCCGGCAGCGGGGAGACCAGGCAGAGGTCCAGCTCCCCGGCGCGCAGCCGCTCCAGCATCGCGGCGACGTGGTCCTGCACCAGCTGGAACCGCACCTGCGGGTGGCCCGCCCGGAAGCCCCGCAGCAGCGCCGGCACCGCGTCCGTCCCCATGGTGTGCAGGAAGCCGAAGGCCACCCGCCCGGTCGCCGGATCCGCCTCGGCCCGGACCGCCTCGGCGCCGCGCTCCAGTTCGGCGAGCGCCCGCTCCACCGAGGCCAGCAGCATCCGGCCGGCCCGGGTCAGCCGGACCGTACGGCCCTGACGGGCCAGCAGGGCGACGCCCAGCTCCTCCTCCAGCCGGGCCACCGCGCGGGACAGCGTCGGCTGCGGCACGGCCAGCAGCGCCGCCGCCCGGGTGACGTGCTCCAGCCGCGCGACGGCGGCGAACTGGGCGAGCCGGGGTGCGAGTTGGGTGGCCGCCAGATCCGGCCCGAGCTCCGCCAGGCGGGGGATGTCCCCGGTCTCCGTCACACTTCCTCCACCCTCGCGGCCGCCACCAGTGCTGATACCCAGGCGCATCGATTATCGACGATTCATGCATTGGACGCATCAGCCGACGCGGTCCTAACGTCGGTGCCATGCAGCCCTCCAGTACCAGGGCATCCGTGACCGTTCCGGATGCCCTCGCCCAGCCGTTCCCCCGTCCGCGCGCCGACGACCGCCTGCGTGCCGACGACCGACTGCGCTCCGGACAGCGCGACTTCCGCCGCGCCAACCTCGCGCTGTTCGCCGCCGGGATCGCGACCTTCGTCCTCCTCTACTCCACCCAGGGCCTGCTGCCGGTCCTCTCCGCCGACCTCGACCTGACCCCGGGCCAGGCCAGCTGGACGGCCTCCGCGGCCACCCTCGGCCTGGCCGTCGCGCTGCTGCCGGCCAGCGCGCTCTCCGACCGGTACGGGCGCACCGCCGTGATGACGGCCTCCGTGCTCGCCGCCTCGGTGCTCGCGCTCGCCCTGCCGTTCGCCCCCGACCTCGGCACCCTGGTCGCGTTGCGCGCCCTCCAGGGCGCGGCGCTCGCCGGGCTGCCGGCCACCGCGATGGCGTACCTGGCCGAGGAGGTCCACCCGAGCGCGCTGGCCTCGGCGATGGGCCTGTACGTGGCGGGCAACAGCATCGGCGGCATGGGCGGCCGGCTGGTCTCCGGCTGGACGGCCGCCGGCTTCGGCTGGCGCTGGGGGCTGGCCGTCTCCGCCGCGCTCGCGCTGCTGGCGGCGCTGGCGTTCCGGCTGCTGATCCCGGCCGCCCGCCACTTCACCCCGGCCGCGGTGGACGCCCGCGCGCTCGCCCGGACCGTCGGCGGGCACCTGCGCAACCCGCTGCTGGTGCGGCTGTACCTGCTGGGGATGCTCTTCATGGCGGTCTTCGGCGCCGTCTACACCACCGTCGGCTACCGGCTGATCGGCGCGCCCTTCCACCTGCCGGAGTCGGCGGCCGCCTCGATCTTCGTGGTCTACCTGGTCGGCACCGGCACCTCGGCGGCCGCCGGACGCCTCTCCGGGCGCCTCGGCCGGCGCGGCGCGCTGTACGTCTCCATCGCCGTCACCGCGGCCGGGCTGCTGCTCTCGCTCGCCGGTTCGCTGCTGTGCGCGCTGCTCGGTCTGGTGCTGATCACCGCCGGCTTCTTCGCGGGCCACGCCACCGCGTCCTCCGCGGTCGGCCGCACCGCCACGAGCGGCCGCGCCCAGGCCTCCGCGCTCTACCTGATCGCCTACTACCTGGGCAACAGCCTCGGCGGCACCCTGGGCGCCGACGCCTACCACTCCACCGGCTGGTCCGGCGCCGCCGCCGTCGGCCTCACCGCCATGACCCTGGCCGCCGGCGTCACCCTCCTGGGTACCCGCCAGGCCATCACCGCCCGCCGGGCGGTGGCCGTCGATACACTCCGGACATGAGCATCGACCCTGCCACGTACGCCAGGCTGCGCGAGATCGCCGACCGGTTGCCGCAGGTGCCGGGGATAGGGAAGGTCGAGATCGCGGACGGCGAGATCGTCATGATGATGTCACCGGTCAGGCGGCACGAGCTCGCCGTCCTCCGGGTCGCCCGTCAGCTCAACCACCAGTTGCCGGCAACCCATCCCGGGTACATCGCTCACCCGGGAGCCGACCTGGAGGACGTCGGTCTGGGGCGGCTACGCTGCCCGGACCTCATGGTCTTCGCGGAGAAGGCGCTGGAGTCCGAGCAGCCTGCGCTCCTCCCCCATGAGGTGCTCCTGGTCGTCGAGGTCGTCTCCCGGTCGAACCCGGAGAACGACTACCACGGCAAGGTCCGCGACTACTCGGCCATGGGCATTCCGCTCTACCTGCTCATCGACCCACGCAAGGGCACCGGCATCGTGCACGACGAGCCCGGCTACACCTCGCGCACGGAGTTCGCCTTCGGCGACACGGTCGCCGTGGGCCCATGGAGCCTCGACACCAGCGGCCTGCTCACGTACGCCTGACCGGGCGTACGTGAGCAGGGGCGGACGTCACGCGATGCGGTCGAGGACGATCGGGTTCGGGGTGAACGCGGTGCCGGCCGGGGCGACGGTGATGCCGCCGGCCAGGGCCTCGATCGCGTAGTCGAAGCGCTCGGGGGTGTCGGTGTGCAGGGTCAGCAGGGGCTGGCCGGCCACGACGGTGTCGCCGGGCTTGGCGTGCATCTCGACGCCGGCGCCGGCCTGGACCGGGTCCTCCTTGCGGGCGCGGCCGGCGCCCAGGCGCCAGGCGCAGACGCCGACGGCGTAGGCGTCCAGCCCGGTGAGGACGCCGGAGGCGGGGGCGGGGATGACGTGCTGCTCGCGGGCGACCGGGAGGGGGGCGTCGACGTCGCCGCCCTGGGCGGCGATCATGCGGCGCCAGTGGTCCATCGCGGAGCCGTCGCGCAGGGCGTCGGCCGGGTCCTTGCCGTGGACGCCGGCCGCGGCCAGCATCTCGCGGGCGAGCGCCAGGGTCAGCTCGACCACGTCGGCGGGGCCGCCGCCGGCCAGCACCTCGACCGACTCGCGGACCTCCAGCGCGTTGCCGGCGGTCAGGCCGAGCGGGGTGGACATGTCGGTGAGCAGGGCGACGGTGTTGACGCCGGCGGTGGTGCCGAGGCCGACCATGGTGCGGGCGAGCTCGCGGGCGTCGTCGAGGTTCTTCATGAAGGCGCCGGAGCCGACCTTGACGTCGAGCACCAGGGCGCCGGTGCCCTCGGCGATCTTCTTGGACATGATCGAGGAGGCGATCAGCGGGATCGCCTCGACGGTGCCGGTGACGTCGCGCAGCGCGTACAGCTTCTTGTCGGCGGGGGCCAGGCCGTCGCCGGCCGCGCAGATGACGGCGCCGGCGGTGCGCAGGACGTCCATCATCTCGTCGTTGGAGAGCAGGGCGCGCCAGCCGGGGATGGACTCCAGCTTGTCGAGGGTGCCGCCGGTGTGGCCGAGGCCGCGGCCGGACAGCTGCGGGACGGCGGCGCCGCAGGCGGCGACCAGCGGGGCGAGCGGCAGGGTGATCTTGTCGCCGACGCCGCCGGTGGAGTGCTTGTCGCTGGTGGGCAGCGGCAGCGCGGAGAAGTCCATCCGCACGCCGGAGCGGATCATCGCGTCCGTCCAGCGGCTGATCTCGCGCGGCTGCATGCCGTTCAGCAGGATCGCCATGGCCAGGGCGGACATCTGCTCGTCGGCGACCTCGCCGCGGGTGTAGGCGTCGATCACCCAGTCGATCTGAGCGTCGCTCAGCTCTCCGCGGTCGCGCTTGGTCCTGATGACGGAGATGGCGTCCATGGGTTCTCCAAGAGGGGTGTGAAAAGCGAAGAGTGTCGCGAACCGGCCGGGTTTCGGCCCACTCGCGACACTCTACGCGCGTAACTGAATCAAAGACCAGAGCCGCTCCGAGGAGCTCAGAGCCGCTCCGGCCCGAACGCGTCCGGCAGGACCTCGCTCATCGGCCTGACCCCGGAGGGCAGCTCGACCAGCAGGTCCGGCCCGCCGTGCTCGTACAGCAGCTGGCGGCAGCGGCCGCACGGCATCAGCAGTCCGCCCTCGCCGTCCACGCAGGTGAAGGCGACCAGCCGGCCACCGCCCCCGGCGTGCAGGGCGGAGACCAGACCGCACTCGGCGCACAGGCCGATGCCGTACGAGGCGTTCTCCACGTTGCAGCCGGTGACCACCCGGCCGTCGTCCACCAGCGCGGCGGCCCCGACCGGGAAGCGGCTGTACGGGGCGTACGCGTGGGTCATCGCCTCGCGCGCGGCCGTCCGCAGCCGCTCCCAGTCCACCACCGGAGCCGTCACTTGTCCTGGCCCTTGCGGTAGATCTGACCGTCGGCCGCCGGCGGACGCAGTCGCTGCGAGGCCAGCGCGAGCACCACCAGGGTGATCACGTACGGCGTGGCGACGATCAGCGGGCGCTGGATCTCGTCGGTGGTGGCGTACCAGGTGGCCAGGCCGCCGGCGACCACGAAGGAGATGATCGCGGAGCGGATGTTGCGGCGGTACAGCTGCCAGACCGCCAGCAGCGCCATCGCGATGGCGACGATGAGGACCAGCACGTGCACCGACTCCGGGTCGCGCAGCTGGAGGCTGTCGGTGAAGCCGAACAGACCGGCGCCCATGGCGAGACCGCCGGGCATCCAGTTACCGAAGATCATCGCGGCGAGGCCGATGAAGCCTCGGCCCAGGGTCTGGCCGTCCTTGTAGAAGTGCGCGGCGACCAGCGAGAGGTACGCGCCACCGAGGCCGGCGAAGGCACCGGAGGCGATGACCGCCAGGTACTTGTACTTGTAGACGTTGACGCCCAGCGACTCGGCGGCGGTCGGGTTCTCACCGCAGGAGCGCAGCCGCAGGCCGAAGGTCGTGCGCCACAGCACGAAGTAGGTCATCACGATCAGCGCGGCCGCCAGCAGCACGACCACGGAGACCTTGGTGACCAGACCGCCGAGCACGCCGGCGATGTCGGAGACCAGGAACCAGTGCTCGTTCTCGATGTCCTTGAGCCCGGTCGACAGGCCCGGGATGGTGATCAGCGGCAGCGAATCGGCCGGCGGGGACTGGTTGGCACCGGCACCCACCGAGATGTAGTCGCGGTAGTAGATGCGGTTGACGTACGCGCAGATGCCGGGGATCAGCAGGTTGACGCCGACACCGGAGACGATGTGGTCGACGCCGAAGGTGACGGTGATGACCGCGTGCAGCAGGCCGCCGAGCGCGCCGCCCGCCATACCGGCCAGCAGGCCGACCCAGGGGTTGACCAGGTAACCGGCCCAGGCGCCGCAGAAGGTGCCGGCGACCATCATGCCTTCGAGGCCGATGTTGACCACGCCGGCCCGCTCGGACCAGAGACCGCCCAGACCGGCCATGCCGATCGGCACGGCGGCGCCGAGCGCGGCGGTGATCTGGCCGGAGGAGGTCAGCGAGTGGTTGCCGGTGGCCATGCCCACGGCGGAGAAGAGGACCAGGGCGCCCGCGATCAGCAGCAGCACCACCGGCCAGGACATCTTGCGCTTCTTGGCGGGAGCGCCCGGCGTCTTCGCACGGGCTGCGGTGGCCGTACTCATGCGGACACCTCCTTCTTCTGGTTGGCCGCGGCCTGGGCGGCGAGCTCGGCGCCCACCTTCTGCTGCTGGCGCTTGAGGCCGTAGCGGCGCACCAGCTCGTAGGCGACCACGACGCAGATGACGATGGTGCCCTGCATGACCTGGACGATCTCGAACGGGAAGCTGCCGTTCTGGGGCAGCGGCAGCTGGGCACCGGTGGCGTCCAGGAAGGCGAACAGCAGGGCCGAGAAGGCCATGCCGATCGGGCTGTTGCGGCCGAGCAGCGCGACCGAGATGCCCAGGAAGCCGAGGCCGGCCTGGAAGCTCTGGCCGAAGTAGTACGAGTTCTGCAGCAGCTCCGGCAGGCCGATCAGACCGGCGAGACCGCCGGAGACCAGCATGCTGATGATCACCATGCGCTTGACGTTGACGCCCGACGCGGTGGCCGCGGACTCCGAGCGGCCGGTGGCGCGCAGGTCGAAGCCGAAGCGGGTGCGGGTCAGGGTGAACTGGAAGGCCGCGCCGACCAGGACGGCGACGAAGATGAAGCCCCACAGGGCGCCACCGGCCGTCTCGATCGCGAAGAAGTGGCTGGACTCCGAGACCGGGTTGGTCTGGATCGCGTTGCTGGTGGTGCCCTTCTCCGGCGCGAAGATGCCGGGGACCAGCAGCAGACCGACCACGGCGGTCGCGATGGCGTTCAGCATGATGGTCGAGATGACCTCGCTGACGCCGCGGTAGACCTTGAGCAGACCGGCGATGCCGGCCCACATGCCACCGACCAGCATGGCGGTGATCAGCAGCAGCGGGATCTGGATGACCGACGGCAGGTCGAGCTGGCCGCCGACGAAGGCGGCGAACAGCGCGGCGAGCTTGTACTGGCCCTCGACACCGATGTTGAAGAGGTTCATCCGGAAGGCGAAGGCGGCGGCCGCGGCGGCCAGGTAGTAGGTGGTCGCCCGGTTGAGGACCGCCACCTGCCCGTCCGACTTGGTGCCGTACGTGATCATCACGTCCCAGGCTTCGAACGGGTTCTTGCCCGAGGTCGCCAGCAGCACCGAGCAGATGGTCACCGAGAGCAGGACCGCGAGCACCGGAGCCGCGAGGCCCAGGGCGATCTTCTCCAGGTCGAACCGCTGCGAGAGGCCGCGCTTGGCGACGGGGTTGGGACTGGTCATGTGGTTACTCCCCCGCCTTCGGGTCGGCGGTGTCGGTGGGGGCGTCGCCGCCCGTCGCGGCGTCATCGGGCGTGCCGTCCTCGGGCGCGGGGTGCGCGGGCGCGGACTCGGTGCCCTCGGCGGCGAGGGCCTGTGCCTCGGCGACGGCCTCGGGCGCGGACTCGATGTGGCCCGCCGCCGCACCGGTCATCGCGGTGCCCAGGTCCTCGGCGGTGACGGTGGCCGGGTCGGCGTCGGCGACCAGACGGCCGCGGTAGATCACCCGGATGGTGTCGGAGAGGCCGATCAGCTCGTCGAGGTCGGCCGAGATCAGCAGCACGGCGAGGCCCTGGCGCTGGGCGACCCGGATGTGCTCCCAGATCTGCGCCTGCGCGCCGACGTCCACACCGCGGGTGGGGTGGGCCGCGATCAGCAGCTTGGGCTTGTGGGCCATCTCGCGGCCGATGATCAGCTTCTGCTGGTTGCCGCCGGAGAGCGACGCGGCGGTGACCTCGATGCCGGGGGTGCGGACGTCGAACTCCTCGACGATCCGCTGGGTGTCCTTGCGGGCGCCGGCGGGGTCGAGCAGCACGCCCTTGGAGTTGGGGACCTCGGTGACGTGGCCGAGGATGCGGTTCTCCCAGAGCGGGGCCTCCAGCAGCAGGCCGTGCCGGTGGCGGTCCTCGGGGATGTAGCCGATGCCGGCCTCGCGGCGGGCGCGGGTCTGCGTGCCGGACAGGTTCTTGCCGTCCAGGGTCACGGTGCCGGCGTCCAGCGGGAGCATGCCCATGATGGCCTCGACCAGTTCGGCCTGGCCGTTGCCCTCGACACCGGCGATGCCCAGGATCTCGCCCTTGCGGATCTTCAGCGAGATGTCGTCGAGCACCACGCGCTCGATGCCCTCGGCGTCGGTCTTGGCGATCCGCAGGCCGTCGACGTTCAGCATCTCGTTGATGGTGACGGTCGACTCGCGGGTCTCCGGCGAGGGCAGCTCGGCGCCGACCATCAGCTCGGCGAGCTGGCGGGCGGTGACGCTCTTCGGGTCGGCGTCGCCGACCGTGGTGCCGCGGCGGATGACGCTGATCGCGTCGGCCACCGACAGCACCTCGTGCAGCTTGTGCGAGATGAAGATGACGGTGACGCCCTCGGACTTCAGCTCACGCAGGTTGTCGAAGAGCGCGTCGACCTCCTGCGGCACCAGGACGGCGGTGGGCTCGTCCAGGATCAGGATCTTGGCCCCGCGGTAGAGCACCTTGAGGATCTCGACGCGCTGGCGGTCGGCGACCCCGAGGTCCTCGACCAGCGCGTCCGGGCGCACGCCCAGGCCGTACTGGTCGGAGATCTCCTTGATCTTCGCCTTTGCCTTCGCTCCTATCCCGTGCAGCTTCTCGCCGCCCAGGACGACGTTCTCCCACACGGTGAGGTTGTCGGCGAGCATGAAGTGCTGGTGCACCATGCCGATGCCGCGCGCGATGGCGTCACCCGGGGTGTTGAACTCGCACGGCTCGCCGTTGATCGCGATGGTGCCCTCGTCCGGCTTCTGCATGCCGTAGAGGATCTTCATCAGCGTCGACTTGCCGGCGCCGTTCTCACCCATCAGGGCGTGCACGGTCCCGGTGCGGACGGTCAGGTTGATGTCGTGGTTGGCCACGACGCCCGGGAAACGCTTGGTGATGCCGCGCAGTTCGACGGCCGGTGTCGCCGTCCCCGCGCTGGGGGTACCGCCCTTGTTCAGGGCGGGATCGGATGCGGTGATGGCGGTCTCCTGGTGGTCTGGAGGCGCGTCGTTGCGCTGGAGGGCCAAGAAATGCGGTGGGGGACGGGACGGGGCCCGGGGGTACGCATTGAGCGCACCCTTCCGGGCCCCTCCCTGATGCTGCGTCAATCATCGCGCTGCCGGGCAGGTGGCAGCGGTAGCGACGTTCGGTACGGCCTTACGGGGCGACGGGGACCTGGATCTTGCCGTCCTTGATCCCGGTCGCGGCCTCGTTGATCTTGCCCTGGATGTCGTCGATCTTGCCGCCGGTGGTGGCGAGCGACAGACCCTCGGCCTTCAGGTCGAAGTTCTTGGTGCCGGTGATCGGCTGACCGTCCTTGACCGACTTGATGTACGAGTACACCGCGTTGTCGACGTTCTTCACCATCGAGGTCATGATGACGTTCTTGTACTTCGCCAGGGCCGGCTGGGTGGCCTGGTCGGAGTCGACACCGATGGCCAGGGCGCCCGGGACGTTGGAGACGGCCTCGATCGAGCCGTTGCCGGAGGAGCCGGCCGCGGCGTAGATGACGTCGGCCTTCTTGTCCAGCTGGCCCTGCGCGGCCTCCTTGCCCTTGTCGGGCGAGTTGAAGCCGGAGAAGTCCGGGGGCGTGGTGAGGTAGGTGGTCTCGATCTGGATGTTCGGGTCGATCGAGCGGGCGCCCGCCTTGTAACCGGCCTCGAACTTCTTGATCAGCTCGGACTGCACACCGCCGATGAAGCCGATGTGGTGGTTCTTCGACTTGAGGGCGGCGGCCACACCGGCCAGGTAGGAGCCCTCCTGCTCGGCGAAGACCAGCGAGGTGACGTTCGTCGGCTGGGTCTGCGAGGCGGAGTCGATGATCGCGAACTTGACGTTCGGGTTGTCCTTGGCGACCTTCTCGACGGCGGCCTGGTACACGAAGCCGACCGCGATGACCGGGTTGTAGCCGGAGGCCACCAGGTTCTTGAGGCGGGTCTCCTTGTCGGCCTCGGCCTCGCCGGTCTTGGCGTCGGCCTCGAGGATGCTGACGCCGAGCTCGTTCTTGGCCTTGTCGAGACCGCGGGCGGCGGAGTCGTTGAACGACTGGTCGCCACGGCCGCCGATGTCGTACGCCATACCGACCTTGAGGCCGCCGGCCGAGCCGGAGGCACCGGCGGAAGCGGTGCTGCTGTTGGTGTCAGTGCTCTTTGCGCCGCAAGCGGCGAGCGAGGCGATGCCCAGGGAACCCGAGAGCACAACCGCGGCGAGCTTAGTTGAACGGCGCAAGGGAGTATCTCCTTCTCACACGCACCCGTTTAGCGTGGTCGGACGCCACCGTAACGCGCGTAGAACACGGTTGTGTCACGGTCCGCCGGAGCATTCGGGTTGTTATCAAACCGTGGTCTCCACGGCTCGCCCGACACTCCGGGCCGCACGCGAACGGCGGTTCGAAACTGGCGCCACCCAGTCTACGTACCTGGAGATAAAGGGAAGATTCCGACAAACCGGGCAGTAAGGGCCGTTAGGCCCCTTCCGGCCGCCGGCCCCCTCCGGCCCCCAGTCCCCTCCGCCCCCGCTCAGACCGCTTCCGGGTCCAGCGCCAGCGCGGTGAACAGCTCCACCCCGACCGCGATCGCCCGCTCGTCCACGTCGAAGCGGCCCTGGTGCAGGTCCCGCACCGCGGTGTCGCCCGGCACCCGCACGCCCAGGCGGGCCAGCGCGCCGGGGGCGTGCTCCAGGTACCAGGAGAAGTCCTCGCCGCCCAGGCTCTGCTCGGTGTCCTCGACCACCGTCCGGCCGTCCTGCCCGAAGCGGGCCGTCATCGCGGCCTCCAGCAGGGCCACCGAGACCGCCTCGTTGACCACCGGCGGCACGCCCCGGTGGTAGTCGATGGTCCACTTCGCCCGGTGCACCTCGGCCAGCTTGGAGGTCAGCTCGTGCAGCAGGTCCGGTGCCTCGCGCCAGCCCTCCAGCTCCAGGCAGCGGACGGTGCCCTCCAGCTCGGCGTGCTGCGGGATCACGTTCGGCGCGGAACCGGCGGCGATCCGGCCCCAGACCAGGCTGACGCCCCAGCGCGGGTCCATCCGGCGGGCCAGCGCCGCCGGCAGCTCGGCGGCCAGCCGGGCGATCGCGGTGACCAGGTCGGTGGTCAGGTGCGGACGGGCGGTGTGCCCGCCGGGGCCGTCCAGGTGCAGCACCAGGCGGTCGCAGGCCGAGGTGATCGCCCCGGTGCGCAGCCCGATCCGGCCGACCTCCACCTTGGGGTCGCAGTGCACCGCGAAGATCCGCTCGACGCCGTCCATGCCGCCGGCCTTGATGGTGTCCAGCGCGCCGCCGGGCATGACCTCCTCGGCCGGCTGGAAGAACAGCCGCACCGGCCGGCGCAGCTCACCGCTGCGGGCCGCCTCGGCCAGCACCAGCCCGGTGCCCAGCACGACGGAGGTGTGCACGTCGTGCCCGCAGGCGTGGGCCCGGCCCGGGACGGTCGAGCGGTACGGGACGTCCGTCTTGGCGTCGTCGATCGGCAGCGCGTCGATGTCCGCCCGGAAGGCCAGGAACCCGGTGCCCTCGGGCGTGCCGGGCGGCACGATGTCCACGATCAGCCCGGTGCCGCCGGGCAGCACCCGGGGGGTGAGGCCGGCCGCCTCCAGGCGGTCGCGCAGCAGGCCGGTGGTGCGGAACTCCTGTCGGCCCAGCTCCGGGTGCCGGTGCAGATCGCGGCGGAAGGCGATCAGCTCGGCCTCGAACCCTCCGATCCGGGCCCGCAGGTCGGCGACGGGACGGTCAGCGGTGAGGGTGGCCGCCTGCTGGGCGGGCTGAGGACGGTTCATCTCAACAAGGGTAGGCCCGTGCGGGGGATTTGGCCCGGCTTCCAGAAAATCAGTCCCCGGATGGGCGCATACCGGCCGGACAGGTGGGTATGACATTTCGTTTCAGCCGCCTTCCCGGGGGTGCCTGCCCTGTCCAACGATCATCGGCGGCCCCGGTCACGGGCCGGTGCGCGGAGCCCCGGCCCGGCCGGACGACGCCGCCTCAGAAGCGCTCGACCGGCGTGTAGGTGCCCCACACCTCGCGCAGCGCGTCGCACACCTCGCCGACCGTGGCCCGGGCGGCCAGCGCCTCCTTCATGGGGTACAGCACGTTGTCCCGGCCCCCGGCGGCCGCGCGCAGCGCGCCCAGGGCCCGCGCGACCGCGGAACCGTCGCGCTCCGCGCGCAGCCGGGCCAGCCGCTCGGCCTGCCGCGCCTCGATCGCCGGGTCCACCCGCAGCGGCTCGTACGGCTCCTCCGCCGCCAGCTGGAAGCGGTTGACGCCGACCACGGTGCGCTCGCCGCTGTCGGTCTCCTGCTGGATCCGGTACGCGGTGCGTTCGATCTCGGACTTCTGGTGGCCCCGCTCGATCGCCGCCACCGCGCCGCCCATCTCCTCGACCTTCCCCATCAGGGCGAGCGCGGCGGCCTCCACCTCGTCGGTCATCGCCTCCACCACGTACGAGCCGGCGAAGGGGTCGACGGTGGCGGTGACGTCGGTCTCGTACGCGAGCACCTGCTGGGTGCGCAGCGCGAGCCGGGCGGACTTCTCGGTGGGCAGCGCGATGGCCTCGTCGAAGCTGTTGGTGTGCAGCGACTGGGTGCCGCCGAGGACGGCGGCCAGGGCCTGGACGGAGACCCGGACCAGGTTGACCTCGGGCTGCTGGGCGGTGAGCTGCACCCCGGCGGTCTGGGTGTGGAAGCGCAGCATCTGCGACCTGGGGTTCCGGGCCCCGAACTCCTCGCGCATCACCCGCGCCCAGATCCGGCGGGCGGCCCGGAACTTCGCGACCTCCTCCAGCAGGGTGGTGCGGGAGACGAAGAAGAAGGAGAGCCGGGGCGCGAAGTCGTCCACGTCCATGCCGGCGGCGACCGCGGTGCGCACGTACTCGATGCCGTTGGCGAGGGTGAAGGCGATCTCCTGCGCGGGGTTCGCCCCGGCCTCGGCCATGTGGTAGCCGGAGATCGAGATGGTGTTCCACCGGGGGATCTCCGCCCGGCAGTACCGGAAGACGTCCGCGACCAGCCGCAGTGAGGGCTTCGGCGGGAAGATGTACGTGCCGCGGGCGATGTACTCCTTCAGCACGTCGTTCTGGATGGTGCCGGTGAGCCGGCCCGGCGGGACGCCCTGGGCCTCGCCGACCAGTTGGTAGAGCAGCAGGAGCAGGCCGCCGGGGGCGTTGATGGTCATCGAGGTGGAGACCTCGCCCAGCGGGATGCCGCCGAACAGGACGCCCATGTCCTCGACGCTGTCGACGGCCACGCCGACCTTGCCGACCTCGCCGGCCGCGACCGGCGCGTCCGAGTCGTAGCCCATCTGGGTGGGCAGGTCGAAGGCCACCGAGAGGCCCGTGGTGCCGTTGGCGATCAGCTGCTTGTAGCGGGCGTTGGACTCGGCCGCGGTGCCGAAGCCGGCGTACTGACGCATCGTCCAGGGCCGGCCGGTGTACATCGTCGGGTGGACGCCGCGGGTGTAGGGGTACTCCCCCGGCTCCCCGAGGCGCTCCCGCGGGTCCCAGCCGGCGAGGGACTGCGGCCCGTACAGGGGCTCGATCGGGAAGCCCGACTCGGTGCGGCGCGGCTCGGCTGCCACGGGATCCTCCGGGGGTGTGAGGGAGCGGGGGCCGGGGAGGGGGAGCTCGCCCGGCTGACGCACGGTCAGCTGATCCCGCAATCTAACGGGCGCCGCCCCGGGACGGCCGGTGCCACGGCGTCGCCCGGCGGGCGGGGGTTCGAAGACGGGCCCCGGGACCCTCCGCACGGGGTGAACGGGCGATCCATTGAGATGATCGGACCACCGACCGAAGTGATACCCAAGGGAGTGGCGATGACCGAGCAGAAGGTGGCCGTGGTCACCGGGGCGAGCAGCGGGATCGGCGCGGCGACCGCGCGCCGGCTCGCGGACGAGGGCTTCGACGTGGTGCTCACCGCGCGGCGCACCGAGCGGATCGAGGAGCTGGCCAAGGAGATCGGCGGGCGCGCCCACACCCTGGACGTCACCGACCGGGCCGCCGTGGACGCCTTCGCCGCGGAGATCGGCCGGGTCGACGTGCTGGTCAACAACGCCGGCGGCGCGATCGGCGCGGAGACGGTGGAGAACGGCGACCCGGCCGACTGGCTGGCCATGTACCAGGTGAACGTGCTCGGCGTGCTGCACATGACCCAGGCGCTGCTGCCCGCCCTGCGCGCGAGCGGCGACGGCACCGTCCTGGTGCTCTCCTCCACCGCCGCGCTCGCCGCCTACGAGGGCGGCGGCGGCTACGTGGCCGCCAAGCACGCCGCGCACACCATCGCGGCGACGCTGCGCCTGGAGCTGTGCGGGGAGCCGATCCGGGTGATCGAGATCGCGCCGGGCATGGTGAAGTCCGAGGGCTTCGCGGTCACCCGCTTCCGGGGCGACGAGGAGAAGGCGGCGGCCGTGTACGCGGGCGTGGCCGAGCCGCTGACCTCGGAGGACATCGCCGACACCGTCGCCTGGGCGGTCACCCGGCCCTCGCACGTCAACATCGACCTGCTGGTGGTGCGCCCGCGCGCCCAGGCCGCCAACCACAAGGTGCACCGGGCCTGACGCCGCCCCGGGGCGGGCGGCCCGGATAAGAGTTCGAACACGTCACCCCCGGGTGATACACGTGTGCGATGAGATCTTTCCGGGCCGCCCGCCCGCGCGTCCTGCTGACCGCCCTCGCGGCCGGCACCCTGCTGTTCGCGACCTCCTGCGAGAACGGCGACCGGCCCGCCGCCCAGGACCGGGCCGCGAGCACCACCGGCACCACCGGCACCACCGCCACACCGACGCCCACCGCCAAGCCCACCGGGGCCGACGACCCGGCGCTGAAGTCCTTCTACGGCCAGCAGATAGCCTGGGCCGCCTGCCCGGCCGACCCGAAGGCCAAGAACGTCGACCTGTCCGCCACGCAGTGCGGCAAGCTGCACGTCCCCCTCGACTACGCCAACCCCACCGCCGACGCCCTCGACATCGCCCTGATCAAGCTCCCGGCCACGAAGCCGGACCAGCGGGTCGGCTCGCTGATGATCAACCCCGGCGGTCCCGGCGGCTCCGGCGTCGAGATGCTCAAGAACGACATCGACGGCTTCGGCGCCCTGCACGACCGCTTCGACATCATCGGCTTCGATCCCCGTGGCACCGGCGCGAGCTCGCCCGTGGTCTGCTACGACGACAAGCAGCGCGACGCCCACGCCCAGACGGACGACCCGGCCGACCCGCAGGTCCGCAAGGCGCAGCAGGAGAAGAACACCGCGGAATACGTGGCCGCCTGCCAGGCGAAGTCCGGCAGGCTGCTGCCGTTCGTCGGCACCCGCAACGCCGCCCGCGACCTGGACGTGCTGCGCGGAGCCGTCGGCGACAAGAAGCTCCACTACCTGGGCGTCTCCTACGGCACCTACCTCGGCTCGGTCTACGCCGAGGAGTTCCCCGGGAACGTCGGCCGGCTGGTCCTGGACGCCGCCGTCAACCCGACCGACGACGGCCTGGCCCACAGCATCGACCAGCAGATCGGCTTCGAGAAGTCGTTCGGGCGCTTCGCCGTGGACTGCGTGCGCAACCACCCCACCGAGTGCCCGCTCGGCACGGACCCGGACTCGGCCGCCAAGAAGGCCGCCGACTACCTGGACAGCCTGCGTGAGAAGCCGCTGACCACCAAGGACGGCCGCAAGCTCGGCCGGGACCTCGCCTGGACCGGCGCCCTCAGCCTCCTCTACGGCGACGAGAAGACCGCCTGGAAGTACCTGCGCGCGGCGCTCGGCTGGGCCATGGTGCGCGACAAGGGCGACATGCTGCTCGCCTTCGCCGACGCCTACAACGGCCGCGACGAGACGGGCCACTACGACCCGAGCCAGCCGGCCTTCACCGCCATCCGCTGCGCCGACGGCGCCACCCCCGCGCCGACCCCCGAGAGGGCACAGGCCGCGGTGACCAGGCTCAAGGCCGAGGCTCCGCTGTTCAGCCGGGACGTGAGCGCGGACGACTTCACCCGGGCCCAGTGCGCCGACTGGCCGTACAAGACGCCGGAGAAGCCGCGCGTCATCCGCGCCGAGGGCGCCGCCCCGATCCTGGTGGTCGGCACCACCGGCGACCCGGCCACCCCCTACGCCTCGGCCGAGGCGCTCGCCAAGGGCTTCGCGAGCGCGACCCTGCTGACCCTGGTCGGCGAGGGCCACGGCGCGTTCGGCAAGGACAACACCTGCATCGACAGGGCCCTGGAGGGCTACCTGATCGAGGGCACCATGCCGGCCGCCGGGACCCGCTGCTCCTGACGCAGGAGGGGGCGCTCGACGGGCGCGCTTAGCAGACGAAGATGGGGAGGGCGCTGACGCTCAGGTGTCAACGTCACAACTTGATAGCTCGATCGAGTGAATTCGGCGTGCGCCCTCCCCAACTGATGACCGCTCAACTACCGTTGAGCCGCCGCCGGGCGGACGAATCCGCGCCGTTCAGCGGCCCCATACTTCAGCTGCTCCGTTCCCCTTCCCACCGGCACCTTCCCGCCCTCAACGAGGAGGACCCGCTGGCCAGCGACATCCCGTCTCAGCGGCTCGACCCCCGATTCGAACCGACCCTCCTCGGGTTGCACCGTTTCAACGAGGCCGACGCCGGCGCCGCCGAGGAGGCCCTCCTCGCCTGTTGCGGCAGCCACCGGTGGGCCCTGCGGCTCACCGCCCACCGTCCCTATCCCGACATAGAGTCCCTGCGCGCCGCCGCCAGCGAGGCCTCGTACGACCTGCGTCCGGCCGACCTGGCCGAGGCGCTGGCGGACGAGAGCTGGATGCCGCAGCCGCTCCTCGGCATGCGCGCACCCGGCAGCCAGGCGGCGCACACCGCGCTGCGGGCGGCCCACGCCGCGTACGAGGCCAGGTTCGGTCACGTGTTCGTGGTCTGCCTGGACGGCGTGGTCCCGGAGGAGATGCTCGACACCGTGCTCTCCTCCATCCGCACCCGACTGGCCAACGAGCCGGACGAGGAGCGGCTGGTCGCGGCGGACGAACTCCGCCGGATCGCGCTCACCCGTCTGGAGCACCTGGTCGCCACCCACACCGGGGCCGGCGCCCGCTAGCCAGAGGCCGTCAGCACGGCGCGGAGCCGGGCCACCTGCTGCCGGACGATCCGTTCGTCCGGGTCGGCGGCCCGCTCCGCGCCGACGCCGACGGTGCTGAACACCACCAGCACCGGGCCGACCCTCACCAGCACCGCCCGCTGGGAGAGCGTCACCGTCCCCGATTCATTCGTGAGGGTGAACCCGGTCGCCGCGTCGGCTCCCCCGGGGGTGGGCGTGTCGTGCCGGCTCGTCCGGTGCCGGGCGCGGACCTCCTTCCGGGCCCCGTCCGACGGCGGCCCCGGCGCGGTCGAGGTGAAGCTCCCGCACCGGCCCAGCAGTCCCTCCAGCTCCCCCTGCAGCCCGGCGGCCCGCCCGCCCCGGAAGGCGAGCAGCCCGCCGTAGACGCTCCCGCGCGGGTCCACCGCCCGCGCCACGCTCAGCCCGGTCCGCGCGTACGGCCCGTCGGCGCCGGCCGAGGGCCCGGTGGCCGGGGTCATCACGTCCAGCAACGGCTGGCAGACCGGCAGGTCGGAGGCCTCCCGCCCGCCGCCCCCGGCGGTCTCCCCGTGGCCGGGCTTCAGCACCGTCACCGTGTAGCCGGGCCCGAGGTCCGCGTCGGTGACCGCCGCCGACCGCAGCTGTTCCGCCGAGGGCTCGCGGGCCGCCCGGGCCCGGTCCGTGGAGGGGGCGACCGTGGTGCAGCCGGCCGCGGCGCTGCCGAGCGCCAGCAGCAGCGCGCAGAGCGGGGCGAGGGCAGGGAGGGGCGGACTCAGGGGCACGGGGGCCTCGGCAGGGTGTCGCCGGCGGGGCCGGGAGGGGGAAGGGCCGCCACCGTAGCGCAGCCCGGCGCTCACTCACCGTAGCCATCGCGGCTCCGGTTCCCGTTCCGCTAGGCCAGTCGTGCCTGATTGATCACACCTGGGGGCCCCGGAGGCGGTTCCCGACAGCGCGTCGATAGGATGCTGGCGGCCGGTGGACCGTACCCGGCCGGGCTGACCGACACCGAAGCCGGCCGAGCCCCCAATCCGCTTCCGGAGGGTTTTTCCGTGCCGGCTGGAACGCTGTACCGCGGCCGGGAAGGCATGTGGAGCTGGGTGGCTCATCGAGTCACCGGCGTCCTCATCTTCTTCTTCCTGTTCGCCCATGTCCTGGACACCGCGCTGGTGCGGGTGTCGCCCGAGGCGTACGACACCGTCATCCAGACGTACAAGACGCCGCTCGTGAACCTGATGGAGTACGGCCTCACGGCCGCCATCCTGTTCCACGCCCTCAACGGCCTGCGCGTCGTCGCCGTGGACTTCTGGTCCAAGGGCCCGAAGTACCAGAAGCAGATGCTCTGGACCGTCGTCGGGGTGTGGGTCGTCCTGATGGCCGGCGCCTTCTACCCGATCCTCGAGCACACGCTGATCTCCTGGTTCGGAGAGTGATCTGAGACATGTCCACGGAAATCTCCGACGCCCTGGTGGTCCCCTCCGCCCAGGCGCACACCGGTAAGGGCCTGGGCACCGGCAACCCCGCCGACGCCTTCGTCATCGAGCCGGCCCGCCAGCGGTCCAAGAAGACCCCGCGCCGCACCCGCACCAACTTCGAGATGCTGGCGTGGCTGTTCATGCGCCTGTCCGGCATCGTCCTGGTGGTGCTGATCCTCGGCCACCTGACGATCATGCTGGTGATCGACGGCGGCGTCTCCCGGATCGGCTTCGCCTTCGTGGCCGGCCGTTGGGCCTCGCCGTTCTGGCAGACCTGGGACCTCCTGATGCTCTGGCTCGCCATGCTCCACGGCGCCAACGGCATGCGGACCGTCATCAACGACTACGCCGAGAAGGACTCCACCCGGCTCTGGCTGAAGGGCCTCATGGGCGCCGCCACGGTCTTCACCGTGCTCCTCGGCACCCTGGTGATCTTCACCTTCGACCCCAACATCTGAGCCGCGAGCACCCACATCGGACATCGGCAGAGGCCAGAGGCGAGTTAGAACCCCCATGCAGATTCACCAGTACGACACCGTCATCGTCGGCGCGGGCGGCGCCGGCATGCGCGCGGCCATCGAGTCGACCCAGCGCAGCCGTACCGCCGTGCTGACCAAGCTCTACCCCACCCGGTCCCACACCGGCGCGGCCCAGGGCGGCATGTGCGCCGCCCTCGCCAACGTCGAGGAGGACAACTGGGAGTGGCACACCTTCGACACGGTCAAGGGTGGTGACTACCTGGTCGACCAGGACGCCGCCGAGATCATGTGCAAGGAGGCCATCGACGCCGTCCTCGACCTGGAGAAGATGGGCCTGCCCTTCTCCCGGACCGAGCAGGGCCGCATCGACCAGCGCCGCTTCGGCGGTCACTCCCGCAACCACGGCGAGGCCCCGGTCCGCCGTTCCTGCTACGCGGCCGACCGCACCGGTCACATGATCCTCCAGACGCTGTTCCAGAACTGCGTCAAGCACGGCGTCGAGTTCTTCAACGAGTTCTACGTCCTCGACCTGCTCATCAACGAGGGCAAGACGGCCGGCGTCGTCGCGTACGAGCTCGCCACCGGCGAGATCCACGTCTTCCAGGCCAAGTCGGTCGTGTTCGCCTCCGGCGGCACCGGCAAGTTCTTCAAGGTCTCCTCCAACGCCCACACCCTCACCGGTGACGGCCAGGCCCTGGTGTACCGCCGCGGCCTGCCGCTGGAGGACATGGAGTTCTTCCAGTTCCACCCGACGGGCATCTGGCGCATGGGCATCCTCCTCACCGAGGGCGCCCGCGGCGAGGGCGGCATCCTGCGCAACAAGCACGGCGAGCGCTTCATGGAGAAGTACGCGCCGGTCATGAAGGACCTCGCGTCCCGTGACGTCTGCTCCCGCGCGATCTACACCGAGATCCGCGAGGGTCGCGGCTGCGGTCCGGACGGCGACCACGTCTACCTGGACCTCACCCACCTGCCCCCGGAGCAGCTGGACGCCAAGCTCCCGGACATCACCGAGTTCGCCCGCACGTACCTCGGCATCGAGCCCTACACGGACCCGATCCCGATCCAGCCCACCGCGCACTACGCCATGGGCGGCATCCCGACCAACGTCGAGGGTGAGGTGCTGCGCAACAACACGGACATCGTCCCGGGCCTGTACGCGGCCGGCGAGGTCGCCTGCGTCTCGGTGCACGGCGCCAACCGCCTGGGCACCAACTCGCTGCTGGACATCAACGTGTTCGGCAAGCGCGCGGGCATCGCCGCGGCCGACTACGCGCAGACGGTGGGCTTCACCGAGCTGCCCGAGAACCCGGCCGAGAAGGTCCAGGCCCTGGTCGACGGCCTGCGCGAGTCCACCGGCACCGAGTCCGTGGCGCAGATCCGCAAGGAGCTGCAGGAGACCATGGACGCCAACGCCATGGTCTACCGCACCGGTGCCACCCTGAAGCAGGCGGTCGAGGACATCGCCGCCCTGCGGGAGCGCTACAAGAACGTCTCCATCCAGGACAAGGGCTTCCGTTACAACACGGACCTGCTGGAGGCCGTCGAGCTGGGCAACCTGCTCGACCTGGCCGAGGTGCTGGCCGTCTCCGCGCTGGCCCGCGAGGAGTCGCGCGGCGGTCACTACCGCGAGGACTTCCCGACGCGTGACGACGTGAAGTTCATGCGACACACCATGGCGTACCAGGAGGTTGCCGAGGACGGCACCACCTCGATCCGCCTCGACTACAAGCCGGTCGTGACGACCCGCTACCAGCCGATGGAGCGTAAGTACTGATGAGCACTCCGACCGTGGAGAAGCACTCGGCCGCTCTGGACGCGGTCGAGGCCGGTGGCACCCAGCTGATCACCGTCACCTTCCGGATCCGCCGGTTCAACCCGGAGGAGCACCCGGAGCCGGTGTGGGTGGACTACCAGCTGGAGATGGACCCGAAGGAGCGCGTCCTGGACGCGCTCAACAAGATCAAGTGGGAGCAGGACGGCACCCTCACCTACCGCCGTTCCTGTGCCCACGGCATCTGCGGCTCCGACGCCATGCGGATCAACGGCCGCAACCGGCTGGCGTGCAAGACCCTGATCAAGGACGTCAACCCGGAGAAGCCGATCACGATCGAGGCCATCAAGGGCCTCACGGTCCTCAAGGACCTGGTCGTGGACATGGACCCGTTCTTCCAGGCGTACAAGGACGTCATGCCGTTCCTCATCACCAAGGGGAACGACCCGACCCGCGAGCGCCTGCAGTCCGCCGAGGACCGCGAGCGCTTCGACGACACCACCAAGTGCATCCTGTGCGCCGCGTGCACGTCGTCCTGCCCGGTCTTCTGGAACGACGGCCAGTACTTCGGCCCGGCCGCGATCGTCAACGCGCACCGCTTCATCTTCGACTCGCGCGACGAGGGTGCGGAGCAGCGTCTGGAGATCCTGAACGACCGCGAGGGCGTCTGGCGCTGCCGGACCACCTTCAACTGCTCCGAGGCCTGCCCCCGTGGCATCGAGGTCACCAAGGCGATCCAGGAAGTGAAGCGGGCGCTGGTCACCCGCCGCTTCTGATCCCCTGACACACCGCGAAGGCCCCCGCCCGATCCACCCGGACCGGGCGGGGGCCTTCGCGCGTCCGGCGCGTCCGGCGGGTTACGGGCCCTACCGCTCCGCCGGGCGACGGGCCGCGCGCAGGCCGCGGACGCCGACGAGGCCGACCGTCACGCCGAGGACGAACGAGGTGACGGCGAGCAGCAGGTGGACCCAGAAGAAGGCGGTGGGCTGGGAGTGGTCCCCGCCGGTGAAGGCCTGGCCGCCGGAGTCCTTCCAGAGGTTCTTGACGAAAGTCGTCCAGATGATGATCGACCAGACCCCGAAGGCGGCCAGGAACCAGGACGTGCGGCGGCTGAGCTTCATGCCCCCAGTATGCGCGGGGCCGTTCGGAGCATTGCGGCCCCCTCCCGCGGAGGACGGGCCGGGGGGACCGGACGGTCGCGGCCCGGAGTGGGTACGGTCTGCTGGTGCTCACACGCCGTCAGTTCCCCCATCGCTCGTTCGTACGATCGCTCGCCGCGCTGACCGTGCTCGCCCTGGGCTCGCCGGTGGCGGTCGCGGCGCCCCCGGAGCCTCCGCCGCCGGCCGCGGTCGGTGGGCAGCGGCTCGGCCTGCCCGGGGTGCAGGTCCAGTCGCTGGACGGGGCTCCCGCGCTGCCGGGGGGCCTGACCGGGCTGTCCTGGATCGTGGCCGACGCGGCCACCGGTGAGGTGCTGGCGTCCTACAACCCGCACCGGCAGCTGGCCCCGGCGAGCACCCTGAAGATCCTCTTCGCGGACACCGTGCTGCCCAAGTTCGACCGTGACCTGGTGCACCGGGTGGCCCCGCACGAGATCCAGGGGATCGGCGCAGGCAGCAGCCTGGTCGGGATCAAGGAGGACCTGGACTACCGGGTCGACGACCTGTGGCGCGGGGTCTTCCTGAGCTCCGGCAACGACGCGGTGCACGTCCTGGCCCACATGAACGGCGGGATCGCCAAGACCGTCGCGGAGATGCAGGACCGCGCGGACGCGCTCCAGGCGCACGACACCCGGGTGATCTCCCCCGACGGCTACGACATGGAGGGACAGGTCTCCTCCGCCTACGACCTGACCCTCTTCGCCCGGGCGGGTCTGCGCAGCGCCGACTTCCGGGCGTACTGCGCGACCCGGGACGCGAACTTCCCCGGGGCCTACGACAAGAACACCGGGCAGCGCGGCAGCTTCGGGGTCGCCAACACCAACCGGCTGCTCGGCAAGTACCCCGGGCTGATCGGCGTGAAGAACGGTTTCACCACCAACGCGGGCTCGACCCTGGTGGGCGCCGCCGAACGCGACGGGCGCACCCTGCTGGTGACCGTGATGCACCCGTCGTCGTACCAGAAGGTCTACGACGAGACGGCGGCGCTGCTGGACTGGGGCTTCGCCGCGGCCGGCAAGGTGACCCCGGTGGGCCGGCTGGTGGAGGAGGAGCCGCCGTACCCGGCCGCCACCGAGCCGGTGCCCACCGGCCAGGCGGGCGGCACCGCCGGCCAGCCCGCGCCGCCGCCGGCCCCCACCTCGCCGGCCGCCCGGGCGCAGGAGCCGGTGCGCGAGGACCCGGACGGCATCGGCCACT
>NZ_JBSGFD010000134.1:0-24850 GCF_053603215.1 Kitasatospora sp. NPDC004240
GTCCCCGGTGCCGTCCGACCGCGGCCGGGCCGTCCGCGAACGGACGGCCGCCGGCTCAGGCCCGGGGCGGCGCGGCGGCCTCGTCGATCTGCCGGACCTCGGCCCCCACCGTCCAGTTCTCCGGGTGGGTCGACAGGAAGCGCCGGGTCCACTCCAGCGCCTCGGCCTTGTCCTTGCACTGGAGCAGCGCGTAGCCGCCCACGACCTCCCTGGTCTCGGTGAACGGCCCGTCCGTCCAGCTCAGCCTGCCGCCCTCCCAGAGGACCCGCGTGCCCTCCGAGGTCGGCAGCAGCCCGGCGGTGTCCAGCATCACCCCGGCCTTGGTGATCTCCTCGAACAGCGCCGTCATCCGCGCCTCGAAGCCGGGGTCGGGCTCGGCCTGCCCGGGGCCGTCCTGCTCGTCGATACGGATCAGCGTCATGAACCGCGGCATGGTGGCTCACTCCTCCTCGGTGCGGGCGGGGCCTCTCCCCGCCTCTCACCCCTGCGTCGAACGGGGCGCCGCCGTTTCGACGCCCGCGCGGAAATTCTTCCGAGGAATTTCCGGCCCGGCCACCGCGGGCCGGGCCGTGCACGCCGGCGGAGCCGGTCGGGCCCGCGGTGGCCGGGCGCATGCGGTCGGACGGCGGCGGTCAGGCGGAGGCGGGCTGGTGGGTGACCGGGGCCGGGGACGGCGGGAGGCCGAGGGGGCGGTCGGCGAAGGCCTGGTCCGGGTCGACCTCGTAGCAGCGGTTGACGCTGGAGTCGCCGAGGACGGTGTCGACGAGGCGCTGGACGTCCTCGACGGACCGGGTCTCCCAGAGGCAGGTCACGGCGGAGCCGTCGACGTGCGGGTAGAACTGCAGCACCCGGGTGCCGTCGGGGGCGCCGGTGCCGTTCATCAGGGCCTGGCCGCGGGGGAAGGCGGTGGCCGGGTTCAGGATGGTGTGCTGGACCACGACGTACATGGCGGATCCTCCTGGTTCGTGCTCGTCCGGATGCTTCGACGCTAGGGCCGTACGGGCATCCGCCGCATCGACCGGATCCACCACACGGCCACCGCCCGGGATGGTCATTCCTGACCGGTCGGGATCAGAGCAGACCGTGTTCCAGGGCGAAGGTGCTCGCCGCCGTCCGGGAGGAGACGTCCAGCTTGGCGAAGATGTTCTGCAGGTGGCGGGCGACCGTGTGCTCGCTGATCCCCAGCTCGGTGGCGATCCGCCGGTTGCTCGCGCCGGCGGCCACCTGGCGCAGGACCTCCAGCTCGCGGGGCGAGAGGGCGTGGGCGATCGTGTCGGGGCCGGCGCCGGGCCGTCCGACGAGGGCGTCGGCGCGGGCGAGGTCCGGCCCGGCGCCGAGTTCGGCGAACACCGCCCGGGCCGCCCGGAGCTCCAGGACGCAGGTGTCCTCGTCGCCGAGCGCGCGGCAGGCGAGTGCCACCAGGACGCGGGCCCGCGCGGCCTCGTACGGCGCCTCCAGCTCCTGCCAGCCGCGCCACGCCCGTCGCGCCGCGGTGAGGGCGGCCGCCACGTCACCCTCCGCGGTCGCCACGGCGGCGGCGCCGTACGCCGCGGACGCGCGCAGCAGCTCGTTCTCCCGGTGCTCCGCGATGGCGTCGAGCTGCCGGGCCGCCGCCGCGGCGTCCTCGACGAGGTCCCCGCCGCCGGCCGCGGCCAGGACGATCTCGACGTACGCCGGCAGCAGCGCCGCCCGGTCCAGCTCGCCGGTGCGCTCGGCCACCGCCCGGCGGATCGTCGCCGCCGCGGCCCCGGGGTCGCCCTGCGCGAGGCGCAGCAGCGCGTACCCGGGCTGCGGGTCGAATCCGTGGCGGTCGGCCTCCCGGTAGGCGTCCTCCGCCGCGGCCGACCGGCCGCGCAGCCGGTGGATCTCGCCCTGGCGGTAGTACGCCTGCCCGCGGGCGATCCCGTTCAGCACGCCCTGGGTGTAGCGCTCGGACGCCCGGCGGGCCGCGTCGAGCGCGTCCGGCCACGCGCCGCCGTACTGCAGGACCTCCGCCCGGTGGACCTGGCAGAGGCCGTTGTGGGCGACCATCTGCGGCCGGCGTTCGCACCAGCGGGTCAGGGCGTCCGTCCAGGCGCGCCCGTGGCGCAGGTCGAACAGGTCGCGGCAGAACGCGATGGTGTTGCAGTACACGATCCCGCTGACGACGGGTGACAGCGCGCCGGATTCGACGACCACCAGCGTCTCGTCCACCAGTCGCAGGCCCTCGCGGACGCGGCCGAGGTTGACCAGTGCCCGCGCCTGCTCGTCGCGGGCCAGCCACACCAGGTCGCCGTCACCGAAGCGCTCGCCGATCGCCGCGGCCTCCACCGCCAGCGCATGGCCGCCCGCCCAGTCGCCGCCGCCCATCCGGCCGAGCCAGTCGGGGATGAGCAGGTACCCGCGCTCCACGCATTCCCGCCCGTCGGCCCGCAGCAGCCGCTCACCGCGCTCGAACCACCCGCTGGCGAGGACACCGTGGCCGCGGAACAGCAGGCTGTGGCCGATCCAGAACGCGCAGCGGACGGCCCGGGGCACCTCCCCGGCGTCCAACCACCGGGCGTGGGCGCGTTCCAGCCCGGCCGCGTACTCCTCGTCCCGCCCGAGCATGTAGGCGGACCTCGCCAGCAGCTCCACGTCCTCGGCGCCCAGCGGTGTGTCCGCGTCGGCCGCGCCCAGCCGCTCGTAGGCCTCCCGCCAGGCCTCGGCCGCGCAGCACGCACGGCCCCGGACGAGATCGGTGTCGGTGTCCACCGGGCGATTATGGGTCCGCCGCCCGCCCGGCCCGGGGAGGCGACACCGGCCGAGGGTGTGTCAGGGGCCGCCGCTACGATCGGGGCGCCGGTGACACGGCGTCATACGGCGTACGGGAGGGGAACGGCATCGTGGTGACGACGGGGGATCAGGGTGGCGGGAGCACGCGGCGAAGGGCGTTGCTGACGGGGGCGGTCGCCGGGCTGACCGGTGTCGCGGTGGGCGCCTCGGCGGGGACGGCGTCGGCGGCGACCGGCGGGCCGGACTGGTTCGACGTGACGCTGTACGGCGCGAAGGGCGACGGCGGCACGGACGACACGGCGGCCGTGCAGGCGGCGATCACCGCCGCGGCGGCCAAGGGCGGGACGGTCTACTTCCCGCGCGGCACGTACCTGGTCGTGCCGTCCGGCAGCGCCCCGGCGCTGGCCGTGACCGGCAACGGGGTGCGCCTGGTCGGCGCGGGCAGCAAGGCGTCCACGCTGGTCAAGGGCGGCAACGGGATCCTGCTGCGGATGTCCGGACCCGGCAGCGACCTCTCCGGCGCCACCCATGTGCGCTACTGCGCGATCGAGGACCTCGGCCTCAACGGCAACGGGAAGTCCGGCCTGCTGCTGGAGCTGTACTACAACGACAACACCTACGTCCGCGACGTCTTCATGACCAGCAACAACGACCTGTGCGTGGACGCCGTCGAGTTCTGGGACTCGCGGTTCTACAACCTGGTCGTCGAATCCTGCACCGGCGCCGCCGACAGCACCACCCAGCCCAACGTGTGGCTGCGCAACGCCTCCTCGGCCACCGTCGGCGCGTACGGCCACAGCCCGGACAACGTCAACCAGATCCACTTCATCGGCTGCCGCTGGGAGAACTTCGGCACCGGCGCGCTCTGGATCACCAAGGGCGAGCAGGCCGCCGGGCTGAACAACCCCAACGGCATCTACCTGACGGACTGCAAGTTCGAGACCTCCGCCATGCGCGGCGGCCCGCACCTGAAGACCGACGCCTCCTGCAAGCACGTCTACGCCGCCAACATCTACGCCTTCGCGGGCGGCTTCGCCCCCGGCTACACCAAGGCGCAGAACATCATCGCGTGGGCCGCCAGCCACAGCGCGCTGGAGCACGTGCTCATCGCCAACCGGACGACGGCGACCGTCAACGCCGGCGTCGACCTCTACTCCGGTCCCGGCTCGACCGCCGTCCTGCGCGACGTGGTCGGCGCCTACGGCACCCGGCCCACCGGCACCCACCTCTACTACGAGGCGTCCAGCACCGGCGACTTCCTCGTGGAGAACTCCTACGGCACCACCGGCGGCCAGGCCAGCGGGACCATCCCGACCGCCAACCACCCCAACCCGCCGCTGCGCCTGGTCGCCCACCCGGTCACCGACGCCGACTTCACCCACCCCCCGCTGGACGGCACGATGGCGGTCGACACCGCGAACAAGCGGCTCTACGTCCGGGTCGGCGGGGTCTGGCGCTGGTCGGCGCTGAACCCCTGACCGTCCGCTCCCCCGGCCCGGTGTCCCGGGCCGGGGGCCAGGCCCCGGTGAGCGGGGTCAGGCATCGGCGCGGACGGAGTCGGCGAATGCGACCAACCCGCACCGACGGCCTCGGGCCGCTGCACATCCGGCGGCACGCATGGCACCACGTCCGCCGGAACAGCACCGGCCGGCCCGGCTGCCCTCGTAGACGTGGCTGCGCACCGCGACCGACCCCCGCCTCACCCACCCCCTCCCCCTGGGCAGTGCGGGACCAACGTATTTTCGCGGACCTCGCGAATCATCCCCCTATGTACGTTTTTTGAATGGTCGAAACCTGATGAAACGTCAACAGGACGTCGGCCGCCCCCGGCTCCGACCAGGGCGAACGGTATTGCCACGCACGCAACACCGGCAATACCCTTCCGCGACGGGCACACTGTTCACCTCATCCACACCGGTCCCGCCGGCAACAGCGCGGGACGGTCGGTCGACGAACAGAGAATTGGCCAAATCCACTGCCCGCGAAGGGGGTTGAAATCCCCGGAACGGTTCGGCGGGCACCAGACGCACTCGAAGGAATCTTTTCGTGGGGGAAATCACACGCGTCCCGTTCAGAGGGACGCGAGCGCCGGCCCGCCGGCTCGCACTGACAGCGGCGGTCGCCGGCCTGATATTCGGCACCGCCGGACCGGCCCTGGCCGAGGACCGGCCCGCCGCGCCGGCCGCCCAGGCCACGCCGATGAAGGCGGCCTCCGACCGGGCGAAGAAGGACGGCAAGCCGGTCGCGGTCGAGGAGCTGACCTCCGAGACCTCGCAGACCGTGGCCAACGCCGACGGCACCTTCACCCTGACCAGCCACGTACGCCCGGCCCGGGTGAAGCGGAACGGCGGCTGGGCGGGCGTCGACGCGACTCTGGGGCGCAACGGCGACGGCACCGTCTCGCCGAAGGCCACCCCGTCCGGGCTGGCCCTGTCCGGCGGCGGCACCGGCCCGCTGGCCACGCTGACCGACGCCGGGGGCCGACGGCTCTCCGTCACGTTCCCGGTCGCCCTGCCGGCCCCGGCCGTCGCGGGCGACACCGCGACCTACGGCAACGTCCTGCCCGACGTCGACCTGAAGGTGATCGCCGACGACCAGGGCGGCCTGCGCGAGGTCCTGGTCGTGCGCAACGCCGCGGCCGCCGCCAACCCGGCGCTGGCATCCCTGCGCCTCGCCGTCGCCACCAGCGAGGGGCTGACCGTCGCCGCCGGCCCGGACGGATCCGTCACCGCGAAGGCCGAGGACGGGAGGACGGCGTTCGCCGCCCCCGCCCCCGTCATGTGGGACTCCTCGACCACCGCGGGGGTGGCCGCGGCACAGCCCGTCCGGACCCCGGCCCAGAAGCGGGCCGCCAACGGCGCCGCCCGCGACGACGAGGCGCCCGCCGAGCGCGCGCCCACGCCGACCCGGTCCACCGAGCGCGAGCCCGGCACCGGCGCCAAGCTCAAGCCGATCGCCGTGACGGCCGGGGAGGGCGTACTGACCCTGACCCCCGACGCCGGACTGCTCACCGGCCCGGACACCGCCTGGCCGCTGTACATCGACCCCTCGGTCAGCCCGGTGACCAACGGCACCAGCCACTACGCCACGGTCCGCGAGGGCTGTCCGGAGCTGGTGGCCTATGACACTCCGCAGGACAACGGCCAGGGCGCCGGATACCAGCACTGGAACGACTGCCAGGGCCTGTACCGGTCCTTCTACCAGATCGACACCAGCAACCTGACCAGTGACATGGTGGTCTCCAAGTCGGAGTTCCACATCACCGAGACCTACGGTGCGTCCTGGGACTGCCAGCACACCGCGCCGGTGTCGCTGGCCACCGTCAGCGAGCTCAAGAGCTGGACCCGCTGGAGCGATCAGCCCTGGGTGACCGGCGACGGCTGGCTCGGTGGCACGCAGTACCCGAAGAGCTCCAACATCTCCAACCACTGCGGCAACCACGAGGCCGTCTTCACGGTGACCGGCCAGATGCAGAAGCTCGTCGGTCACAACAGCAACTGGACCGTCGGCATCTACGGCAACGAGACCAAGTCGTCGAGCAACAACGACTTCATGCGGTTCGCCACCAACCCGTACGTGGTCACGGTGTTCGACATCGCGCCCAACGCGCCCGACATGATCAGCGTCAGCCCGCAGCCGCACAACCCGGACGGCAACGGCTGCGACGGCACCGGCATCGGCTGGATCGGCAACACCGGCACCACCGGCACCTCCTCCGACGTCACCCTGAACGCCCGCCTGTCCACCAAGATGAGCGGCGTCAACCTGCAGGCCATGGCCCACGTCTGGGACAACATGACCAACGACGGCGGCGGCAACCCCGCCTCCAGGTCCTGGCCGTGGAGCGCCTGGGTGAGCAACTGGGGCACCGTCTACGACAGCATCGGCTTCACCGTCGAGGACGGCCACCAGTACGGCTGGAACATGGTCGCCACCGACGGCACCCTCACCGGCCCCAGCTCGCCGTACTGCTACTTCAACGTCGACCTGACCCCGCCGGGCATCCCGACCGTGGCCGACAACGCGGCCTTCCCGCCACTCGGCGGCGACAAGGTGCCCACCGGCCACGCCGGTGACACCGGGGCCAAGGTCAAGGTCAGCTCCAACGACCCGAAGCCCGGCGGCTGCTCCCTCCGTACCTGCCTCAGCAGCGGAATCGACCGGTTCGAGTACTCGCTGGACGCCAACATCCCGAGCGGCGGCCCGTCCGTCCCGGCCGTCCAGTCCGCCGACGGCACCGCGACCGCCGACATCCCGATCAGCGTGAGCAGTGCCCAGTGGGGCACCCACACCCTGTTCGTCCGTGCCGTCGACAAGGCCGGCAACACCCAGGGTACGGTCGCCCAGTACAGCTTCTTCGCCCCGTTCAACCCCAAGGCCAAGGTGGCGGCCGGCGACCTCGACGGCGACGGCGTCCCGGACCTCGCGGCCACCACGACCGACGGCAACCTGGTCCTGGTCCCGGGCGGCAACACCCCCGAGGCGGCCCGGACCATCTCGACCCCGGCCACGAGCCCGGACGGCACCGGCTGGAACAACTACCTGGTCGCCCACCGCGGCACCCTCACCGGGGCGATGGCCGACGACCTGTTTGCCTTCAACAAGTCGACGCACCAGCTGTACCTGTACCAGAACGACGCCAACACGCCGGGCGGCACCACCGGCAACTTCACGCTCACCCAGAACGTCGTCCCGATCAAGTCCTCCACGGGCTGCCCCGCCGCGGGCTCGGACGGCACCTGGAACCGGGTCAGCCAGCTCGTGGCGCCCGGAAAGCTCGCCCAACTCGCCGACGTGCCCGACCTGGTGACGGTCGACAACAAGGAGCTCTGGTACTACTCGGGCACCTACCAGGCCGGCTGCTACCTCGCCGCCGGTGTGAAGATCGGCACCGGCGACTGGTCGAAGACCACCCTGATCGCCCCCGGCACCGTCAACGGCGTCCCCACTCTGTGGGCCCGCGACAACGCCACCGGCGCCGTCGCCAGCTACCCGCTGACCTTCGACGCCAACGGCCGGCCGACCACCCGGATCACGGCGCCCACCCGCGCCCCGCTGGTGTCCGGCGTCCTCGACACCGCCGGCAAGAACATGTGCCTGGACGTCAACGGGTCGTCCACCGCCAACGGCACCCCGGCCCAGATGTACAGCTGCAACGGCAGCGACGCCCAGACCGCCACCCTCGGCGGCGACGGCACCATCCATCTGCTGGGCAAGTGCCTCGACGTGAGCCAGAGCGGCCTGGGCAACGGCTCCGCGGTCCAGATGTGGGACTGCAACAACACCGGTGCCCAGAAGTGGATACCCGGCCCGTTCGCCGGCTCGCTGCTCAACCCGCAGTCCGGGCGCTGCCTCGCCGACCCCGCGGCGTCCAACACCCCCAAGACCCAGCTGATCCTCTGGGACTGCCTGACCGACCACGCCGAGCAGATCTGGGCGGCCACCACGGCCGGGAAGGCACTGCCGAGCGCCCAAACCGTCCTCGCACTCGGCGCCGGCGACCGGCTCTCGCCCACCGTGGGCTCCCCGGGCGACGTCGACGGTGACGGCAACCCGGACCTGTACGCGACCTCCGCCGGCGGCGACATCACCCGGATCCCCGGCACGCAGGTCCCGGCCGCCCGGGCCACCGACCGCTGGAAGCTCGCCGACGGCACCGACAGCCGGCGCGACAACACCCTCACCCCGGCCGGCGGAGCCGCGTTCGGCACCGACCCGGTCCGGGGCAAGGTCCTCAACCTGCCCGGCGGCACCGGCTACGCGGCCAGCGCCACCGGCTCGGTCGACACCACCAAGAGCTACACCGTCTCCGCCTGGGTCAAGCCCGGCGACCTCACCAACACCGGCGTGTTCGTCAGCCAGGGCGGCGGCAACGGCGCCGGCCTCCAGCTGTACTACTCGGCCGGGGCCCGCGCCTTCGCCTTCGGCCGCTCGGTCGACGACGGGGCCGCCGACAACTTCAGCGCCGTCTACGGCCCGACCGCCGGCGCACTCAGCCCCAGGCTCAACACCTGGACCCACCTGACCGGGGTCTACGACGCCGGCAGCAAGCAGTTCCAGCTCTACGTCAACGGCCTGCCGGCCGCCGACGGGGCCTTCAGCGGGACCAACTGGAACGCCACCGGACCGGTCCAGCTCGGCCGCCGGGTGATGCCCGGCGGCGGCTTCGGCCAGTACGCCAAGGGCGCGGTCAGCGACGTGGTGATCATCCCGTCCGCGCTGCCGGCCACCGCCGCCACCGCACTGGCCGGCGACACCGCCCAGTTCGGCGACCCGCTTCCGCTCGGCAGCGTCCACCGGCCCACCGACCGGTGGAAGCTCACCAACGCGAGCAACGCCATCCGTCCGGCCAACAACCTGACGGTGTCCGGCTCGGCCGCCTTCGTCGCCGACGCCCGCCGCGGCACGGTGCTCAGCCTGACCGGCGCCGCCGACGGGCTGGCCGTCACCGCCGGACCGGTCGTCGACACGAGCCGGAGCTACTCCGTCTCGGCCTGGGCCTACCTGACCGGGACGGGCGACTACGCGACCGTCGTGGGCCAGTCGGGCGACAGCGTCAGCGCCTTCTACCTGCAGTACTCGAAGGCGTTCAACGCGTGGACGTTCGTCTCCCCGTCCAGCGACTCCACCGGCCCCGCCTCCTACCCGGCGGCGTTCGCGAACACCCCGCCGGCGCTCAACACCTGGACCCACCTGGTCGCCACCTACGACGCGTCCAGCAGCACCATGAGCCTGTACGTCAACGGCAAGCTCGCGGCCACGGCGGTCAACTCGACCCCGTGGGCCTCCAGCGGCCCGCTGACCATCGGCTCGGCCAAGAACGGGAACACCTTCCCCGGGCGGATCAGCGACGTCCAGACCTGGACGAGCGCGCTCTCCCCGGCGGCGGTCGCCTCGCTCGGCTCGGACGAGCCGGTGCTGACCCAGCTCGCCTGACGCTCGCCCGAACCACCTGACGGCTCCCGGCAGTTCGCGGGGACCGTGCAACGACGTCGGCCCTCGGGGCCCGCATCCGGTACTCCGGTCCGCGGCCCCGGGGGCCGACGTCGCGTTTCGGCCGACCGTCGGTCGTCGGGAGCACGGCCCCGGCCCTCCCGGCACCGCCGGCCCGGCCCGACGCCAGGGGTCCCTCGCCGGTGCCCGGGCCGCCCGGCCCGGAGTCACCCGGCCCGGAGTCACCCGGATGTCCCGGCAGCCGTCCTGCCGCCGGCGAGGGCCCGCAGGTGGGCGTGGACGGAGGCGGGATCGGTCCCGGTGAGGGCGGCCACCGCGGTCTGGGGCAGGTCGAGGACCAGGTGCAGGACGAGCACGTCCTGCTGCGGCCCGCTCAGATGGGCGACCGGTCGCAGCGGGCCCGCCCCGGCCAGCTCGCCGACCCGGCGGCGTACGGTCTGCCAGGCGCAGGCGGCCGGGCTGCGGGCGGCCAGCACCCGGGGCCAGGAGGCGGCGAGGTCGTCGAAGGCGGCCGCGACCGCGCGGTGGGCGTCGGCGGCGGGCAGCAGCAGGTGTGCGTAGCGCAGGTACCCGTCGTGGTGGAGGTCGTGGAGCGCCCGCAGGGCGGGGTCGCGGAAGGCGGCGCCCGGGCGGCGGGGCCGCAGCGGTGCGGAGAGGGCTGGCGGGGTCGTGGGCATGGGCGGTTCCCGAGTCGTCGGGGTGCGTCGTGGGTCGTGGGCGCGGGAATGAGCGGTCGGGGTGCCGCCCCGCGTCGTCCTCGCGGGGCGGCACCGGGGGCGGCCCGGGGGCCGCGTCAGGTTCTGCGGGGCAGGGGTGGCGGGGGCAGCCGCCGGTAGCGCCGCGGCACCCGGATGGGCAGGCCCGCGCTGGTGCGCCCCGACGGCGGGTAGGGCGTCATCGGGCCGGGCGGCAGGACGAACCCGCGCCGGCTGTCCGCGGAGGCCAGGAAGTGGTGGCGCAGGTAGCGGATGTCCCGCACCAGCACCGGCATCTCGTCGTCCTCCTCCGGGGCGAGGTCGGCCACCAGGTCGTCCGGCAGCGGCCGGGGCGCCGGGAGCAGCCGCAGCGGGCGCTGCGGGCGGGGCTTCTCCGGACGGGTCCGGTTGTGGCTGGCCCGCTCCCACGCCCCGGCCCACGCCGCCGTCAGCGTCGCGGACACCCCGAGCGCGCGCACCAGGGCCGCCACGTGCCGCCGTCCCGGTACCGCGCGCCCGCGCAGCACGGCGCTCAGGGTGCTCCTGGGCAGCACCGGGGCGCCGTCCCCGCGCCGCCCCGCCCGCTTCTCCAGCTCGCGCAGCGAGGGCTGCCCGTGCCGGGCCCGTAACTCCACCAGGGCCCGGCGCAGCTGCGCGAAGTCCTCGATGACGTCGGGGTGCGCCGCGGCCTCGGTGTCGAAGTAGTCGGCCATGACGCTGCGCAGGTCGCCGAACCCGTGGTCGTGCTGCTGGGCGGTGCGGCGGCGGTGGTTGTGCTCGGCCAGCCGGGCCGCCCGCCACAGCTGGCGGGCCCGGACGAGATCGGCGCCGCAGGCGGTGGCGAACTCCTCCACCAGTCGCAGCGAGGGCACCTGCCCGCCGCCGGCGGCGCGGGAGAGCATGGTGGGGTGGTAGCGGGTCGTCTCGGCCATTGCCGCGTAGGTGAGGCCGGAACGCCGGCGCTGCTCGCGCAGCCACAGCGCCAGCGATTCCAGCTGCCTCGTCCTGGCGGCAACGACGCTCTCACGCCGTCCCATGGTCGGTCAGGCCCGGCCCGCCGTACGGGTGGTGCGCAGGCCCTGTACCGCACGGCAGCCCAGCAGGACGGCTCCGCCCAGCAGGTCGAGGACGCCGTACAGGGGCAGCCCGAGGGCCGCGAGGGCGGCGGCGAGGACCGTGATGACCACCACGATCACCACCTCCCCGCCGTACGGGCCACCGGTCCGGCCGTACGGGCGGCGGCCCGCGGGGCGCGGCGGCGGGCCGGGTACGGAGGCCGCGGCGGGCGGCAGGCTCCGGCGGGCGTCCCGGTCGGGGCGGGTGGCGCCCGGTTCACAGCGGGTGGCGCCCGGTTCGCGGCGTCCGGTCCCCGGGTAGGGGCGGGTGGTACGGCGGCGCAGCCATGCGCGCATGGGTTTCTCCTTGCGTCGTGAGGAGCACGGCCCATGGCCACATCGGGGGCACGGGCCGCGCGGTTCGTGCAGCGCACGCGGATCAGTCGTCCGGTGTGATCTGCAGGACTCCACCAACACGCCTTCTCCGGAAGGGGATTGCCGTCCCCGACCGTCGGCGTGGAGGTGATCCTCTCACCGGCCACCGATCGGGGACGAATCCGTGTTCGCCCTCCACGGCCTTTGATGCGCGCCTGTCCGATTCCAGGGCGGGCCGGGCACTTCACCTCGTCGGGAAATCACACGAAGTCCCCAGGCCAGGGCCATGATCCGGCTCGGATTGATGCGGGTTCGTCCAGGAAGTGGTTGCCGTGTGGGCGTCCGCGATGACACCCTCACATCAACGCTGAATCCGGCCACCGTGCCGGGCCCCTGGGCGTCGTGGACTCCACCATGGAAGACAGGGACACCATCGGGCCCACATGCGTTGCCGCGCAAGGGCCCTGGGGGTGGCCGCCCGGCAGTTGGGCGGACCACCCTCGTTCCGCTCCCCCGCCGCGCACCCCCGCGCCGCCGCCTCCGTCCGTCGGCGAGCGACTGGCCGGAAACCGACCCCGTCCGGTCGGAATCGTTAACCACCCATGACCGAGGCAGAACTGATCGGACAACAGATGTCGTCCGCCGGGGACCGCCGATGGCCGCCCCCGACCATCGGCGGGCACGCGGAGCGGTCGCGTGACGGCGCGGCCGGTGCCGCACCCGGACCCGCGGTCGATGTGGCGCGACGGGGTGTCCGATAGCCGGTGACCGGGGTAACGTCACCGCATGGATCACAACGAACGGTTACTCCACGCCTCGTCGTTCGGCTCGGCCGCGGTCGCCTACGCCGAGCACCGCCCGGACTACGCGCAGGACGCGGTGCGCTGGGCGCTCGAGCCCGCGCCCGGCCCGCGCGTCCTCGACCTCGGTGCCGGGACCGGCAAGCTCACCGCCACGCTGGCCGCCTCGGGCGCCGAGGTCGTCGCGGTCGAACCCGACCCGGCGATGCTGGCCGAACTGCGCCGCGGGCTGCCCGCCGTCCGCGCGCTGCGGGGCAGCGCGGAGTCGATCCCGCTGCCGGACGGGTCGGTCGACGCCGTGCTGGCCGGCAACGCCATGCACTGGTTCGACATGGCCGTCGCGGGCCCCGAGATCGCCCGGGTCCTCGCGCCCGGCGGCGTCCTGGCCGGCCTGTGGAACGTCCTGGACGACCGGGTCGCGTGGGTGGACGGGCTCGCGCGGGTCAGCGGGAGCGAGGCCGTCGGCCCGCGTGACACGCCCGCCGGTTGGCGCGCCGCGACGGCCGGCATGCACCTTCCGAGGACCGACGCGCCCGCCCGGTTCGGCTCGCCGGAGCAGGCCGAGTTCGCGCACGGACAGCGCCGCACCGCCGATTCCCTCGTCTCCACCCTCGCGACGCGCGCGGGGATGCTCGTCATGCCGGAGCAGGAGCAGGAAGCCCGGCGCGGTCTCATCCGCACCTACCTCGCGGGCCGGCCGGAGACCGCGCAGGGCGAGTTCACCCTCCCGATGCTGACCGCCGTGCTGCGCGTGCGGAGGCTGTGAGGCACGACGCCGCCCGGCTCGCCGTCCGTCATCACGCGACCGTGCCGGTCGCAGCCATCAACGAGTGGCCGTGACCAGCACGGACCTGATTCGTCCTAGCCGTTGATGTCGAGTGCTGTTCCGTACAGCCGGCCCACCTTCAATCGAATGACCACTCGGCGCTCGGCAACCAACTGCTCCAGAAACGCGTCTTCGTCCTCCGGCTTCGCAGCCTGCGGGATCATTCCGAGCAGTTCCCGACCAACCGCATCACCAGGAACCGTCGTGATCTCCGAGACCTCGGCCTCGCCTTCGGCCACGGCGAACGACCACACGTCGCCGCCCTGCACATGCAGGGAAGCACGCGGATCGCGCCGCAGGTGCCCGACCTTGATGCGATCAACCGTCGTTGAGAACCGCACGATGCGGGCCTCGGAGTCCCAGCTGTACACCATGGTGGTCAGGTGGGGATGGCCAGTGCGCTTGACGGTGGCAAGCGTGCCGAACTGCTGCTTGCCGAGCAGATCGGAGAGGGCTTCGTCGGACAGTGGGCGAGGCGCTGGTCCTTGAGTCATGACGTGATCAACATCCGTAGCCGTCCAACAATTTCGTGGACGCTGTGAGCCCCATCACTTTCCCAGGCCGCCCTAGTTCACGAACGAGCCGTCGGGCCTGCGCCCGAAGGACGCCTCCAGGACGGCGGGGAGATCCTCCTCCGGAACCTCGGCCCGCAGTTGCCCGAGCACCTCGGGGAAGTCCTCGTCGCCGATGAGCCCCAGGTACTCCTGCCGCAGCCGGTGGATGACGGTGACCAGCTCGGGCCGCAGCCGCATCCAGGCCCGGGTGGTGAGGATCTCCTCGTCGACCAGGTCCATGAACCAGCGCATGACCTCGTACGGGATCTCCTGGTGCGGGGCCTCGGAGTGGAAGCAGACCGTCGGCTCCCGCGCCGGGTCCTCGTCCGGCACGATCGCGGTCACCAGCATCCGCTGGTCCCCGACCCGGTCCAGCTCCAGGTACAAGGCGTCGTCGGGGACGGAGTACATCTCGGTGACCGCGTACTCGCCGTCGGGGTGCGCAAGGGACATGGCCGGCATGCTGCCACACCGCGACCACCGCGGGCTCGGCGATTTCCGGCGGGCGGGAGGGGTGAGCCGAGGCGACCGGCCCAGCAGGTGGGCGTCGACGCCGGAGCGTCAGGTGCGGGCGGGCACCCGATCGGTGGCCCTCACCCTCGGCGCACCCGGCTCGGGCAGCGTCCGGAACAGCAGCCAGCTCAGCGCGGGCATCAGGATCAGCGGCGCGAGCGCCGTCCGCAGCGAGCTCGCGTCGGCGAGGGCGCCGACGAGCGGGCTCGCCAGGCCGCCGACGCTGACCGTCAGGCCGAGGGTGATCCCGCTCGCGGTGCCGATCCGCGAGGGCAGGTAGTCCTGGCCCAGCGTGACCTGGAGCGAGAAGGGCACGTACAGGCCCGCCGAGGTCAGCGCCAGGAAGAAGTACAGGGCCGGGCCCGGCACGAACACCACGCCCGCCACCGCGCCGACCGTGACCAGGTACGACCAGCGGCAGACGGCGACCCTGCCCCGGCGGTCGGCCAGCGCGCCGCCCAGCACCGAGCCGACCGCGCCCCCGAGGTACAGCACGAACAGGGCCGCCGTCCCCGCCACCGGGACACCGGGCAACCGCTGCTCGGCGTACAGCGAGACGAAGGTGCTCAGGCCGATGAAGACGACCGAGCGGCACACCACGGCCAGCGACAGCTTCACGAACGAGGCCCGGTCGTCACCGCCCGCCGGCGCCGTCCTCCCGGCCCCGGCGGAACCCGTCCGCCCGGCCGCGCGCAGGACGGGCAGGCAGAGCGCGGCTCCGGCGAGGGCCGGCAGCGCCAGCAGCGGGGTCAGCCGCAGACCCCCGGCGGCCACGACCGTGGCGACCAGCGGCGGGGCCAGCGCGAAGCCGAGGTTGCCGCCCAGCGAGAACCAGCCCATCGCGCTGTGGCTGCCCCCGGCCGCCAGCCGGGCGACCCGCGCCGACTCGGGGTGGTACGCGGCCACGCCGACCCCGGACAGCGCCATGAACGCCAGGGTGGGCCCGTACGAGTCGCCGACCCCGCTCAAGGCGATGCCGACGCCGGCCAGCAGGGTGCTGACCGGCAGCAGCCAGGGCACCGCCCGCCGGTCGGTGAGCGCGCCGAACAGCGGCTGCGCCACCGAGGACAGCACGGAGGCGGCCAGCACGACGCCGGAGGCGGCCGCGTAGCCGTAGGCGCGCTCGGCGACGAAGTAGGGGACCAGGGCGGCGACGGCGCCCTGGTGGACGTCGACGCAGGCGTGCCCGACGGAGAGCAGGGTGATCGAGGTTTTCCTTCGCACCGGGCCATCCTGCGGGCCGGGCCGCCTGTCGAGCTTCCGATAAACTGACGGACGATGCCGAGAATCCGCCACACCCCGGTCGCCCCGACCCGCGCCCAGCGGCTGGCCTCCGGCGACGGGATCGACGCCCACCGCCACGACGACCACCAGATCGCGTACGCCGGCCGCGGCGTCCTGGCCGTCACCACCGACGCGGGCTCGTGGATCGCCCCGGCCACCCGCGCCCTCTGGGTGCCCGCCGGTACCGTGCACGCCCACCAGGCCCACGGCGAGCTCGAACTGCACCTGGTCGGGCTGCCCGCGACCGAGAACCCGCTCGGCCTGGCCACACCCACCGTGCTCGCCGTCAGCCCGCTGCTGCGTGAACTGATCGTCGCCTACACCCGCACCCCCGACGACGACGGCCCCGAACGGGCGCGGCTACGCGCCGTCCTGCTCGACCAGCTGCGCGCCTCGCCCCAGCAGCCCCTCCACCTGCCCACCCCGGCCGCGCCCCTGCTGCGCCGGGTCTGCGACCTGCTGCACGAGGACCCGGCCGACGGCCGCACCCTCGTCGAACTCGGCCGCGCGGCCGGCGCGAGCGACCGCACCCTGTCCCGACTGTTCCGCGCCGACCTCGGCATGACGTTCCCGCAGTGGCGCACCCAACTCCGGCTCCACCACGCCCTGGTCCTGCTCGCCGAGGGCGTCCCGGTGACCACCGTCGCCCACCGCTGCGGCTGGGCCTCCGCCAGCGCGTTCATCGACGTCTTCCGCCGCACCTTCGGCCACACCCCCGGCGGCCACCCGGGCTCCTGACGGACGGTTGGTGCGCGCACCTGACGGGTAATCACCTCTGCGTCATGGCCACAACAGGGCTCGGCGAAGGGGGACTTCGATGAGAACGCGTGACGTGGTACGGCTGATGGGCCGCCGGCAGGCACTGCGCTGCCTGGCGGTGGGCGCGCTGGCGGCAGCGGCGGCCGCCTGCGGGGGCTCCGGCGGCGGGCCCAGGTCGCGGGCCCTGCGGGAGTACGCCTCGGGCGACTGGGAGGCCCGCACGAACGGCCGGCGGGTGGCGGTCTTCACGATCCGCCCCGACGGCACCTGGTCCGCCGACGGGGACGAGATGACCGGCCGGTGGGACCTGGACAAGGACGGCCTGACCATCGTCATGGACGGCGAGGACGACCAGTTGTTCCTGCCGGGGGTCTCCAAGGACGCCGCCGCCGCGCTGTCCACCGACTACACCGTTCGGCGCGGCCGCTCCGGCCGCCCCGTCCGGGCCCTCGGTGTGAGCACCGACCGGGACACCGTCCGCCTCGACCTCTCCGACCCCGACGAACCCGGCTCCAAGGTCATGACCCTCACCCGGCGCGCCTGACCCGGCCCCGGGGCCGGGAGGGCGTGGACGAGGCGGTCCGTACCACCTCGTCCACGCCCTCCCGGAGCATCCGCGTCACGACGTCGTAGGGGCTCCCTCCGGTCACATCCGCTCAGGACGTGGCCTTGAACAGCATCTCGGTGGCATCGCCGAGCCCGAGCCGCATGACCGGGCTCCCGCAGAGCACGGAGAAGTGCGCAGGTTCCACAGTTGTCCGCAGGCGCACCCGGTCGTCCAACGGCCGGTCCGGCGTGATGTACAGGGTACGGACCTCGTCGGTCCGGGTGATGTTGAGCAGGAGCTCACCGTCCTGCACACGCCAGTCCCCCTCGGTGACGCCCTCGTAGACCATGCGGAGGCCCTTCGAGCGCCAGAGGACGTCGAACCCGGCGGAGTGCGTGTTCCGGACGTAGTGGCCGTCCGTGCCGAACGCCCAGGTGATGCCCTCGCCACCGCTCACGACGCCCTTCTCGCCCGCGATCCTGACGGTGTCCGAGACCATCTCGGCCGCCCACTGTCCGGTCACGCACCGCGTCGTCTTCTGATCCTCCGACAGCGGAGGTGTGACACGGACGAGCCGTGGTGCGAGGTGGAAGCTCCCCACCACCATGAGCACACTCACCGTGCCGATGGCGGCGGTCGTACGCCGGCGGATGCGCGGCCGAGCACCCTCCTGATCCTCGGTCACCGCTTCCGTGCGGATGCGGCCGCTGGGGCGACCGAGGAACACCGCGACCGGGAGGCACAGCAATGGCGCGGCAATCAGCGCCGCGGTAGCGGTCATCCCGAAGAACGCGACCGGCATCGGCCACCAGTAGACGACGGAGGCGGAGAAGGTGACCAGTCCGCAGAGGACCGCCCCGCTCATCCCGCCCAGCGTGGGCCACCTCAGGTCCGCCCGTGCCGCGCGGGCGGCCACGACGGCGCCCACCGCGATGCCCAGGACGGCGAGGGGCAGGTCCCACAGGGCCAGCGTGGGCCAGGCCGTCCCCGAGAGACGCCCGTCGTTGTCGGCCTTGGAGATCACATCGGCGAGCAGACGTGCCAGGAAGGGCAAAGAGAGTAGAAACACCACCGATCCGCCGGCGGCGACCTGGGCGACGCACCACCACAGCGCGCCGCCACGGAGATGTCCCAGGGCCAGCGGGACGAGCAGGCAGAGCACACCCCCGATACCGGCCGGGGACAGCGCTGCCGATTCGACGAAGAGGGCGTCGTACAGGGCGACCAGGAACAGCGTGAGCTGGTCGAGCAGCCCCGGATCGGAAGGTGCCCCATGCCCGAGCAGGACCACTTGCACACTGTCGTAGAAGATCGGGGAGCCGGACAGCATACGGTGGATCCAGCTGAAGTACGTCCACAGGGCGATGGTCGGGACCAGCACGGTGAGCACGGCGCCGACCAGGTGCCCCCGGCTGCGGAACCGGGTGCCGTCCAGCCAGGCCGGGGCGGTGGCCGCCAGCCACCGGCACAGCAACGCCTGCAGTGCGGCAAGCATCGCGACGGCGCCGATCTCCACTACGAGCAGCCGGTCACCGAACAGGGCCTCCAGGAGGAGCGGCTGCTCCAGCGTCAGTTCCGTCCCGACCAGAACGCCTGCGCCGATGGTCAGGCCCTCCAGCCAGAACCACCACTGGCCACCGGTGCCGTGCGAGGCCGCCCGCCACATGGCGGGCCCGATGACGGCTGCGATGACCAGGCCGATGACGACACCGCCGGGGAACGCCTGTACCGCCACCGACGCGCTCTCTCCGGCGAGCAGTTCGACCGCGTCACCGACCGGGCGTGCGGCGAGACCGGCGGCCACACCGGTGACCGCGCCCAGCCACGGGCTGATCCGGTCGATCTGGTACGTGCCCTTGAGGGCATCCAGGCGGGTCTTCGGACGTGGGTGGAAGAGGCGGAGCCGCCTGGCCTCCAACCCGCTCAGTGCGTCCTCGGGAATTCCCGAGCCGACGTCGGCGTGCAACTCGCGGGCCTGCTGCACGCCCGCGAGCATGCCGAGGACGACGGCGGCGAACGCAAGCAGTCGCCACACGTCCGCGCGCAGATACGACCCGATGTCCTCGGCGCCGACCAGTACGGCGTGCGGGGCCATCACCACCAGGCCGAAGGCCACCGCCATGCTGATCGCCAGCCCGGCCGTGTCGGCGTCGCGGTTACGGATGTGGTGGAGCTCGTGTCGCACGAGTCCGTCGAACAGCAGGAGATCACGCTGTGCGGAGAAAGCGCCGGTCGGCAGCTGTCCGAGCACCACCGTGTAGCTCCGGTATCGGCCGAAGGCATACGCGGTGGTCTTGTCACTGATCATGACCCTCGGGCACTCGGGCAGGCCGAGCTCATCGGCGATGTCGGCCACCCGGGCCGCCATGAGGGGCTCGTCCTCGTTCCGCACCGCGTCAGGGTCCTTGGCGCCGCGCCGCTGCCAGGCGGGCCGCACGAAGTAGATCAGGACGGTCATCACCAGCAGAGCCGCGGGGCCCACCAGCACGGCCAGAGCAGGGGAAAAGCTGCTCTTCGCCAGCACCAACCGGTAGACGAACGACGAGCTGCCGAGCGAAGCGGCAGCCATCACCAGGAAACGGCCGGTGGTGGCCGTCGGCACCCCGACCGGCTCGGCGGTCACCGCTCCCCCTCGTCGGCGTCGTCCACCTCGCCGGGTTGCGCCGTCGGCCCGGAAGCGCCGCCCTCCTGCCAGGCCAGGATCTCCTTGACGACCGCGAGGGCGATCGCGTCCGCCGCCTTGGGATCCAGGCCCGGGGTGCGGTCTCGGACGGCGTCCTCCACGCTCTTGACGAGGTCCGGCGTCAGCGGGGGCACGCAGGCGGGCTCGGCCTCCGGGCGCCTACGGGTGATCCGGGCCCAGATCCGCGAGCCCAGGGACTGGCCCGCCTCACCGAGCAGATGGTCCAGCACCGTGTCGACCACCACCCACACGTAGGGCGCCACCACACCGACCGCCTCGGCCGTGCCACCCGGGTCGAAGCCGTTGATGCCGCCGCCCCGCGCCTTCGCGACCGCAGCCGGCCGGGTCCTGTAGTAGCTCCGACGCCCGGCGTACCTGGCGTAGTTCAGCGCATAGAAGGACTTGTTCTTCATCTCGTCGGGCGACACCTGGGTCACCACGCTGTCACTGAGGCTCCGGTGCAGTTCTTCGCGATCCATGGCTCCCCACCCGCGCAGGCCGTCAGCGGCGACCGGCAGAACCGCCGGACGCCGCGGGTTCGGTCGATGATGGCCCGGCCGCCGACGGTTCGCGCACAAGCACGTCCAAAGATTGCAATAGGAGCCAACTTCATGTAATAGAACGATAATTGACGATACTTAAGATCGACGGAGCCGTGCACGCCCAGGGCCACCGGTGAAGCGTTGAGCTGCCACCGGGCGGGGTGGCGTCGGCGCGACCGCAGCGGCCGGGCGGAGTGAGCGGCCGCGACGCATCACCGTGCCCCGCCCTTCGCCGACACCCGTGACGGGGGCGGACACGGGGGCGGAGATCAGGCGCGGGATACTCGGTCGGAAGTGATCGACGGGGGCGGCGTGATCGTTCTCGGGCCGGGGGTGGCCGTCGTGGCGTTGTATCAGCCGTGCTCCGCCGGCAATGGGATCCGACCAGGGGGCGATGGACATGAGAACACCGACAACGGCACGTCGGAGGGCCACCACCCGGGTCCCCGTCCGCACCGCGGCCGTCATCGTCGCCCTGGTGGTGGCCGTGGTGGGGGCGGGGCTCTGGTGGGCGCTCGACCGCGACGACGCCGACCGGGACTGTGCCGGTCTGCGGGGCGACGAACGGGTCCGCACGGTGCTCGGCGCGGGCTGGCGCGCCGACCTGCCCTGCGGTGAACTGGCCGACGGCCTGCGCCGGGCCACCACCGGGGAGCGGCCCGGCGTCCACAGCCTCGCGCAGGCGCGGGCCATGCGCTCCGTCGTGCTCGCCCTGGCCGACGGCAAGGACCACCGGGTCCACCCCGCGGTCCGCGTCCCGCTCGCCGAGGCCCTCGCCGACTACGCCGCCGACACCCACGCCGTGCTGACCGGGATCAACGACGTCTACACCGCGCACGACGGCGCCGACGCCGACGCCTGGCAGGACGGGCAGGGCGTCCACTTCGCCGTGCACAAGGACCGGTTGACCGTCGCCCTGCGCGGCCTCGCGGAGGACCCGGCGGCCTACGCCGTCCTGCGGGCCGCCGACCTCCGGCAGGGCGCGGCCGGCATCGCCGCCGTCGGACCGCAACCGGCCCAGGCCGCGATCATCGACGCACTGGTCCGCTCCGCCGCGCCGGCCGGGGTGTTCGACGGGATCGCCGACGACGTGCTGCGCACCCGCTCCGAATCCTCCGGCCGCGGTTGGCAGGACGACGTGCTGCACCGGCTGACCACACCGGCGGACGGCCCCGTGCCGGACTTCACCGCCGATCCCGCCGGACACCTGGCCACCACGTGGCTCCGGGGCGGCACACCGGCCGACCCCGACGGCCGCATCCGCCTCCACGACCAGACCGCCGTGCTCCTGGCCCGCTGGACGGCGGCCGCCCGCACCGGCCTCGCACCCGACGCCCTGAGCGGCCTCCAGGAACGCGCCCGGATCACGACCGACCGCGAGCGGCGGGAGGCCGCCGGGGCGCTGCACACATGAGCGGCACCCGCCCGGCCGTCCCGTAGGGTGACCGGACATGGGACTGGTCGAGGAACTCCGGCGGGCCGGGGAGACGCCGTTCCGGGACGGGCTGTACCGTCCCGACGACACCGGCCGGGAACTGCACGTCGAAGGCCCGGGCGCGTACCATCCCGACGCCGGGCAGCCGATCCCCTTCCGCCTCGGCGGACCGCTCGACGTCGCGCGGGCCCTCGACGAGTACGGCGCCGAGGAGGTGGACACCAACTTCGAGAGCCCGCTGCCGGACGGCTCACGGGCGGCACGCCCGTCATCGTGGACGGCACCAAGCGATGAGGCCCGAGGCCGTGCCGCACGCCCGGGGCGGGCGGTGGGCGGCGGGCGGCGAGGCCTGAGGCCGACCGCGGGTGGGCGACGGTGGGCCGGGCGGTGGACTCAGGCCTTCGGGGCCTGATCCGGGCCGTCAGCGGGCCCGGCACCCGGCCCGTCGGCCGGGTCGTCCTGAACGGCGGCCGCGCGCACCAGCTCGGGCAGCAGGTCCGCCACCGCCGCGGTCAGCGCCCCCAGCGCCCGACCGTCGGGGACCGGGTGCCACAGCAGGCACACCTCGGTGTCGAGGAAGGACACCACCGGCGCCCCGACGGCCAGCAGCCGCTCCTCCAGCCCCCCACGCAGCAGCGCCTCCTCCAGGCCCGCGGTGTCCTGGCCGCGCGGCCCGTAGACCAGGCCCTGCGGCCACCGGATCCGCTGCACCGCGCTGCTCCAGTCGCGCTCCAGTGTGGCCCGCGCCATCGGCCGGGCCAGCTCGGCGCAGACGGCCAGCCAGATGTCCACGTCGCGGTCCAGCTGCCTGATCAGGATCGAGACCGTCGCCTCCGCGCCGGTCAGCGGCCCGGTCGGCGTGAGCGGCCCGCTCGCCGTCTCGCCGGCATGGGTCCGGGCGGTCAGCCAGGGGAAATGCGCCAGGTGGCCCTCCCAACGCGGCGACTTCGGGGCGGCGTGCAGACGCCAGCCCGGCTGCTGCGCCAGCCCCTTGATCCCCGCGCCCACCCGCGTGGCCCGTACGGCCTTGCGGGTGCCGCGCGCCGCCATGACGACCGACACGACGACGGTCAGCCCACAGCCCAGAAGGAACAGCATGCCACCGATCATCGGATCTCCTTCGCGGGTGCCCTCGGCCTCACCTCGCGCAGGAAGCGGGCTCCCTCCCGGCGAGGCGTGGTGTGTGACCGTCAGTCACATGACCACCGGTTGAGGGGACACCCGGAGCACGCTCGCCGGTTCCGCTTCCCCCCGCCCGATTCGCGGGCGGCGAGGTGGTCGCGCACGCTCGGGCGGTGGGCCGGGGGTCGCGGGAGGTTTTACCAAACGGTCGACCAACTGTCGTCCCGGCTCGGATAGCGTCCCGGTATCCATTGATCGCGCTGCGGGCGCCGCGCCTTCCCCGGCAGGGGCTGCCCGTTGAAGGGGCATGCCATGAGTCTGGTCAACGTGTTCGAGGCGGCGTCCGCGCTGCCGACGTCGTGGAACTCGCGGCTGCTGGGGCAGGTGGGCACGGCCGGTGTGAAGGTGCTGCGCATGGACGGGGAGCCGGTGGCGAACGAGGTCCATGCGATGACGGAGGTGCTGTTCGTGGTCGAGGGCCGGCTGGAGCTGACCGTGGACGGTGCGGAGGTGACGGTCGGCCCGGGCGAGATGTACTGGGTGGCGGCCGGCACGCACCACGCCGTCCGGCCGGGCAGCCGGGGCACCCTGGTGATCGTGGAGGTCCCCGAGGAGTAGGGGCGGGCGTCCCGCCAGGTCCTCGGGGCCGGTCCGGCAGGGTAAGGGCGGTCATCCCCGCTCTGAACGAGGTCGGTGGTGGTGCCGGGCGTGGGCACGCGATGACAGGTGCTCACGCCCGGCAGAGCTTGACCGTCAGCAGCCGCTGCCGTAGGTCACGTAGGCGTACCACGGCGGCGGGGAGTCGTTGTCCTGGCTCTGTTCACTTGTAGGGGTTCTGGTCCCAGAAGTTGGACCAGAACCCGAGCTTTGACAGCACCTGCGTGCCGCCGCGCTTCTTGAGCGCCGTCTATGGTGTGGGAGCTATGCGACTGGTCGAGATGGAGATGGCCCGGCAGGACTGGAAGAGCATGCTGTGCGGGTGCGGCGGCCCGGCAGAACACCTGGCCCATGATCTGATGGAGGTTGTGGGTGGGGGATCCCAGCAGGAACTGCGCCATGTCAGCCTCGAAGAGCATGTCTGGTCTCCGGTGGTCCTGTGGGAGCCCGCTCCGGCAGTGACGTCGGTCGCTCTGGCGGCGCTCGCGGACGATGTCGCTCCGACAGTTCGTGAGTGGTTTCTCGATCTCCTGCATTGCCTGGTGGCAGGCGAGGGCACGGATCGGGAGTCCGCTCGGCGCGGACTCGATCTTCCGGAACTGTGCCAAGGCCTTGCCGTGCAAGGCCTCTGGCTGCTCTATGAGGAAGTGATGTCGAATCGGTCCCTCAGGGCCGCCGGCACCGCCTTCGAGATCCTGACGGTGCTGGAGCCCGACAGGACCCGCCTGCAACGTGTTCGGGAGATCGCGGCCGACTGGCTGCCCGTGTGCTGCCGGACCGGCCTGTGCGATGACGACCTGCATGGCCTCGGCTGCTGATTTCGAACTGTGGTCGAGCTGCCGCCCGGGTGAGCGGCGGGCTGTCGCCGGAGCGTGCAGGATCAGCCGGCCTTCGCCGGCTCCTCGGTGCCCAGGAGCGCCGCGTCGAGCAGCACCTCGGCGGCGGCGCGGGCCTGGGCGGCCGGTTCGGTGCCGCCGAGGATGCCGGCGGTGGCCATCGCGCCGTTGGCGAGCAGGCCGAGCTGCGCGGCCAGCACCGGAGGACCGTCGAGGGCGGCCACCAGCAGCGCGAAGTGCCCGTTCAGCGCCCGCTTGTGGGCCCGCACCAGCTCGGCGACGTCCGGTGAGACACCGCCGAGTTCGCCGTAGGAGTTGATGAAGGCGCAGCCGCGGAAGCCGGGCCGGGCGAACCAGTCGGCGAGGTAGTCGAAGACGTCGAGGATGCGCTCGCGGGGCCCGGCGCCGGGGCGGGCGTGGTCGGCGATCTCCTCGGCGACGGCGGTGGGGGGGGGGCGC
>NZ_JBSGFD010000135.1:0-24654 GCF_053603215.1 Kitasatospora sp. NPDC004240
CGCCGGCCGAGCTGCTGCGCCATCACCGGGCCGCCGGCTCCGCCCACTGGCCCCTGCTGGCCGAGGCCGCCGCCGACGCGGCGCTGCGGGCCGGACGGGCGGCGGAGGCGGTGACGCTCCTGACCGCGGCGGCGGAGCACACCGCCGGCCGGCGGCGGGCCCGGGTGGTGCTGAAGCTGAGCCGGGCCGCACTCACCGGGCTGCCCGATCCGGGGACGGTGGCGCTGCTGCGGTCGGTCCTGGACGGGCCCGCGCCGCCGCCCGCCGTCCGGGGCGAACTCCGGCTCAACACGGGCCTGTTGCTGCGCAACCAGACGGGTGCCGGGGCGGCCGGGCGCAATGAGATCGCGGAGGCGATCGCCGATCTGACCCATGCGCCCGGCCTCGCCACCCGCGCGATGTCGGCGCTGGCGGTACCGGCCGTGGACGGCTGGCCGTTCTCCCGCCACCTGGAGTGGCTGGGCCGGGCGGAGGAGCTGGCCGCCGGGGTGGACGACCCGGTGGTGCGGATCACCCTGCGGACCAACCGGGCCAGCACCCTGATGTTCACCGCGGACCCGCGGGCCTGGCAGGCGGTCCGCGAACTGCCGGCCGAGGCCCGCTCCCCCGCCGAGTGGCAGCACCTGGTCCGGGCACACACCAACCTCGCGCACGCCGCGCTCGGCCTCGGCCATCCGGGGCCGGCCGGACGGTTCCTGGCCCGCGCCGAGGAGTTGCTGCACGGCAGCCAGAGCGCGTACTACGCGGGCCTGGCCCGGACCGCCCGGCTGCTGCTCGACCGGGCCACCGGGCGGTGGGCGGGACTGGACGGACGGGCGGCGGCCGCGGCGGCCGAGTACGCCGACATCCCGGTGCTGGCCGCCGAGGCCACCCTGCTGTGCGGCCTGCAGGCGCTGGCCGCCGGCCGGACCGGAGCGGCGCGTCAACTCCTCGACCGGGCACGGGAGTCGGTACGGCTGGACACCGGGACGGTCACCGCGGGCGCGGCCGGGGCGCTCTGCCGGATCGAGCTCGCGGCCGGCCACCCCGGCCGGGCCTGGGCCCACGCCGGGCCCGCGATCGACACGCTGCGCCGGATCGAGGCCTGGGTCTGGGCGGCGGACGTGCTCCCGGGCGGGGTGCGGGCCCTGCTGCGGCTGGGTGAACGGGCGGCGGCGCGGGCGCTGACGGAGGAGTTCGCGGACGGCGTGGCCGGGCGGGACGCGCCCGCGCCGCGGGCCGCGCTGGCGGCCTGCCGGGCCGCCCTCGCCGAACCCTCCCGGCCCGCCGCGACGGCGGCGGCCGACCTGACGATCGACGAGGCCGCCGCCCGCTGGACGGAGGCGGAACGTGCCTGGGCCGGGGCCGGGCGCCCGTACGAGGCGGCGCGGGCGCGGCTGGCCCGCGGCCGGGTCGCGCTGACCGCCGGACGGCCGGACGGCGGCGAGGACGTGGTGGCGGCGATCGACCGGTTCGCCGGGCTCGGCGCGCACTGGGACCTCGCGGCCGCCCGCCGCGTCCTGAAGGAGGCCGGGATCACCCCGCCCGCCCGGGGCGGACGCCGCAGCTACGGTGACGCCCTGTCACCGAGGGAGCGGGAGGTCGCCGAGCTGGCGGCGCGGGGGCTGGGCAACGCCGAGATCGCCGGGCGGCTGGTGCTGTCCCGGCGGACCGTCGAGCACCACGTGGCCGGCGCGATGCGCAAACTGGCCGTCACCTCCCGCACCGCACTGGCCGGAGCACTCGACGACACCGGCACGGACGGCGGCTGACGGGTTTTCTGGGTGACCCGGGCGGGATCAATGGGTGGTGCCGGGCCTGTTCACCGGTGCCCGCCGGGCCCGAAGCTCTTCCCCGTCGGCAGCCGCCGCGACCGGAACCCGCACCTCCACCCCACCACCCCGGGGTGGCGTGTGCCCGGGGACCTCCGGACGCGTTCCCGGTGCCGTGGCCCGCCCGGGTTCGAGGGCTCGCGGGCCACGCCACCCTGCCGGCGGCCGTGCACGCCTCCCCCACGAGCACCGGGGCGTGCGCGGCCGCGGGGCCGGGATCCGCCGCCCGTCCGAGGAGGACGGGCGCCGGTCCCGCGCACCCCGCGCTCCCCGACAGGGACCGCTGAGGTCCGGACAGCACGCTCCAGGAGACCCCACATGCAACTCCGAGCACGGCTCCACCGGCACACCGCCGCCCGCGCGGCGACCGTCCTGCTCGCCCTCGCGAGCTCCGGGCTGGTCACCACCACCGCGAGCGCCGCCCCCACCCCGAGCGCCCCCGCGGCCGAGGGCGCCATCGTCGGCGCGGACCGCCCCGGCACCATCGCCGGCTCCTACATCGTCACCCTCAAGGACGGCGTCACCGCCGCCGACATACCGGGCCTGGCCCGGACCCTGAGCGGCCGTCACGGCGGCGAGCTCGGGCACGTCTACACCGCCGCGCTGCACGGCTTCTCGGTCCGCCTGCCGGAGGCAGCCGCCCGCCGGCTCGCCGCCGAACCCGGCGTGGCGAGGGTCGAGGCGGACGGCGTCGCCACCATCGCCGGCACCCAGCCCAACCCGCCGTCCTGGGGGCTGGACCGGATCGACCAGACCGCGCTGCCGCTGAACGGCTCGTACACCTACCCCAACACCGGCTCGGGCGTCACCGCGTACATCATCGACACCGGCGTCCGGCTCACCCACCAGGACTTCGGCGGCCGGGCGAGCAGCGGCTACGACTTCGTCGACAACGACTCCGACGCCTCGGACTGCCAGGGCCACGGCACCCACGTGGCCGGCACCGTCGGCGGCTCCTCGTACGGCGTCGCCAAGGCCGCGAAGATCGTCTCGGTACGGGTGCTCGACTGCCAGGGCTCCGCGCCCTGGTCCACCGTCATCAAGGGCATCGACTGGGTCACCGCCAACGCCGTGAAGCCCGCCGTCGCCAACGTCAGCATCGGCGGCGACACCGACCAGTCGGTCAACGACGCGGTCGCCCGCTCGATCGCCGCCGGCGTCACCTACGCGGTCGCCGCGGGCAACAGCAACACCAACGCGTGCACCTCCTCCCCGGCCGCGCTGGGCGCCGCGATCACCGTCGGCGCCACCGACCGCAACGACGCCCGCGCCTCCTACTCCAACTACGGCACCTGCCTGGACCTGTTCGGGCCCGGCTCCGACATCGTCTCCGCCTCCAACAGCGGGAACAGCTCCAGCACGACGATGAGCGGCACCTCCATGGCCACCCCGCACGTCGCCGGCGCCGCCGCGCTGCTGCTGTCCGCCAACCCCGGCTGGACGCCCCAGCAGGTCCGCGACCAGCTGGTCGCGAACACCGTCGCCGGGAAGGTCACCAACCCCGGCAGCGGTTCGCCGAACAAGCTGCTCAACGTGGGCTCCGGCAGCACCCCGCCCACCGGGCCGAAGTTCGAGAACACCGCCGACCACACGATCCGCGACAACGCGACCGTCGACTCCCCGGTCACCGTCAGCGGGGTCAGCGGCAACGCCCCCGCCGCGCTGAGCGTCGGCGTCGACATCCGCCACACCTTCCGCGGTGACCTGCGCGTGCAACTGATCGCCCCGGACGGCAGCGCCTACCTGCTGAAGGACTACAACGCCGACGACAGCGCCGACAACGTCCAGGCCACCTACACCGTCAACGCCTCCTCGGAGGCCGCCAACGGGGTCTGGAAGCTGCGGGTGACGGACAACGCCGCCAACGACACCGGCTACGTCAACAGCTGGTACCTGCAGTTCTGACCCACCCTCCCCGCTCCGCCCTTCCCTGCCGCTCACCGGCCCCCGGCGTCGTCGCGAAGACGCCGGGGGCCGCGGGGCGTTCGGGCGCTTCAGGTGCTCTCAGGCGCGGACGAGCAGCGGCGCCAGCAGCGCCTCGATCAGGGCGTGGCGGCGGGCCGCGTCCCAGGTGGCGTCCTCGACGGCGAGGGCGGTCAGGCCGGAGCCGATCAGGTCGACCGTGTCGGCCAGCAGGGCGCGGCGGGCGGGGTCGGGCTGCGCCTCGGCGGTGTGGCGGGCCACCCGCCCGTCCCAGTAGGCGTTGAACGCGGCGAGTTCACGGCGCAGCACCGCGTCGCGGCGGGCGCCCTCGACGACGCTCAGCCACAGGTCGCGGTCGCCGGCGGGGGCGTCGGCCACGGTGGCGCCGAGGAAGGCGAGGAGCGCGGCGGCGCCCGTCCGGGGGCCGACGGCGGTGGTCACCCGGCCTTCGATGGCGGCGAGTTCGCGGCGGACGGCGGCGGCGACCAGCTCGTCGCGGGAGGCGTAGTAGTGGGTGACGGCGGAGGTGGAGGCGCCGAGGGCGGCGGCGACGGCGCGAACGGTCACCGCGGTGAAGCCGTCCCGGCGGGCGATCGCCACCACGGCGTCGCAGAGGGCTTCGCGGCGGGCGTCGTGGTCGGTCTCGCGGGGCATCCGGCCAGCCTGTCAGCCGTCCGCGCGATCGTGCAACCCGTGTTGCACGACCTCGGGCCCGGCCTCGCCGAGGATCTCGGCGGCGGCCCGTTCGCCGGATTCCAGGGCGCCCTCCAGATAGCCCTGCCAGCTCCGGGCGGTCTCGGTGCCGGCCCGGTGGAGGCCGCCGACGGGTGCGCGGAAGGCCTCGCGGAGCGCGGTGAGGCTGCCCGGCTCCGGGACGCCGCCGTACCCGCCGAGCGCCCAGGGGTCGTCCGCCCAGACCTTCTCCCACCAGCTGCGCGGCGCGGCCGCCCGCGGTCCGAACAGCCGGACCAGGGCCTCGGTCACCCGGGCGCGGCGGCCGGCGGGGCCGAGCGCGGCCAGGGCGTCGGCGTCCCGGCCGGCGGCGAGGACGCAGAGGTGGCCGGGGCCGTCCGGCGGGGAGACGTCGGCGACCACGCCCGCCGGGCCCTCGGGCAGCAGCGCCGCGCCGGACAGGCCGTCCTCGCGCCAGAACGGGCGGTCGTAAACGGCGATCAGCTTGACCACCCGGCCCATCGGCGCCCGCAGCAGGGCCTCGGCGTGGGCGGCGGGGAGCCCGGGTTCGTACCGGATGCGGGCGGCGAGCGGCGGCGGGACGGCGATCACCACGTGTGCGGCCCGGACGGTCAGCCCGTCGGCGGTGACCGCGTACCCGGCGCCGCTCGCGGTGACGGCCCGGACCGGGGCGGTGAGCCGCACGTCGAGGTCCTCGGCCAGTCGCGTGGCGAGGCGGTCGGCGCCGTCGGCGAAGAGGTCCTGCTGGGCGCCGCCGTCGAAGCCGAGGGCGGAGCGCAGCCCGCCCGCCGAGGCGAGTCCGGCGACCAGGGCCAGGACGGAGACCCGGTCGAGGTCGACGCAGAGCGTCTCGCTCAGGACGGCCCGCGCCCAGCCGCGGGCCCGCCCGGTCCGCACGTGCCGGCGCAGCCAGGCGTCGACGGTGAGGGTGTCGAGCTCGGCCGCCCGGGGCGCGGTCCAGGGGCGGGCGGGGTCGACGCCGCGCCCGTCCCGGGCGAGCCGGGCCAGGGCGGGCAGCAGCGCCGCCGCGTCCGGGAGCAGCCGCAGGGCGGTGGCCGGGCCGAGGCGGTGGACGGCTCCGCGCTCGGCCAGCAGGGTGGCGCCGGCGGTGGGCGAGGCGTGGCGCCGCAGGCCGTACTCCTCGGCGAGCGCGGCCACGCGGTGCTGTCCGGGGCCGGTCCACTGGCCGCCGAGGTCGAGCGGGCACTGTTCGGCGCGTACGGTCCGCGCGCGGCCGCCGACCCGGTCGCGGGCCTCCAGCACCAGCACCCGGGCGCCGGCGCGGTGGAGCGTACGGGCGGCGGCGAGCCCCGCGTAGCCGGCTCCGACGATGACGGCGTCCCAGTGCGCCACGGCACCCTCCCCGGTATGCAACAGCTGTTTCACAACAACTGTTGCACACCGGGGGGCCGGGCGCCAACCGGCGTCCGGGCGGGCTCAGCCGGACGCGCGGTGCAGGGTGAGCGCGGCGTTGTTGCCGCCGAAGCCGAAGCTGGTGAGCAGGGCGTCCCGGGCGTCCGGCACCGCGAGCGACTCGGTGGGCAGCCGCAGGTGGGCGGCCGGTTCCGGATCGGTGAGGCCGGGGGTGGGCGGGACGACGCCGTGACGCAGGGCCAGCGCGGCCGCAGCGATGGCGGGGAAGCACGAGGCGTGCAGCAGGTGGCCGACCGCGCCCTTGTGCGAACCGACCGGCAGGCCCTCGGCCCCGAGGTCGGCGGCCAGCGCGTCCAGCACCCTCAGCTCGGCGGCGTCGCCCTGGAGGGTGCCGGTGGCATGGGCGTGCACATAGTCCAGGCGGTCGACCCCGGCGTCCGCGCAGGCCTGCCGGACGCAGTCGGCCACCACCCGGTCGTCCGAGGCGGCGGGGCTGCTGCCGCCCACCCGGCAGACGGCGGAGCCGAGCAGCAGATCGGCCGGCCGGCCGCGCTCCCGGGCCGAGCGACGGTCCTCCAGCACCACCGCGCCGGCGCCCTCGCCGATGGTGATCCCGGCGCCGGCCCGGTCGAACGGACGGGCCGGGCCCGGGCTGACCACCCGCACCACCTTCATGCTGGCGTACTCCAGCGGGTTGAGCGCGCAGGCCCCGAGCACCACGGCCGTCCGCACCGCCCCGGCCAGCAGCGCCTCCCGGGCGAGCGCCACGCCGAACGCGGCGGAGGCGCAGGCGTGCGAGAGGTAGAACGGCGCCCCGCCGAACAGCGGCACGCTCTCCGCGGCGCGCAGCCGGGGGCCGGTGAGCTCGGCCGACTCCGCAGGGGCCCCGGCGCCCACCTCGGGGGCCTGGCCGACCAGCACCACCAGGGCGCCCGGGGGCAGCCCGGTCAGCCCCGCGGAGGCCAGCGCCTCGGCGAGCGCGGCCTCCAGCAGCAGCTGCTTGCGGGTGCCGCCGGGCCAGGTGCCGTGCAGCGGGACCTCGCCGACCGGCTCACCGCCGTACCAGGGCGAGGCGAACCGCTCGGCCGGGCGCAGCGCGGACCGCCCGGAGAGCAGGCCGCGCCAGTACGGGTCCACGCCCGCGCCGTAGGCGGTCACCAGGCCGAGCCCGGTCAGGGCGATCTGCGGGGCGGGGGCGCTCACCGGGGCTCCTCGGGGTCGGGGTTCGGCACGGCGGCCGGGGCCGGACCGCGGGCCCCGGCGAGGGCCAGCAGCACGCCGGGCGGCCGCTTCCGGGGGTCCGCGGCGTCTTTGGCCTGCGGCGGGCTCCCCGCATCCTTGGCCCGCGGCGGACGCAGCGCGGCCACCGCCAGCCACTCGGGTGCGGGTACGTCCTCGGCCCGGGGCCCGGCGGCCGTCACCAGCTCGGCCACCAGCACCGGGCCACCGCCGCCCACGAAGCCCGCGGCCAGCAGCGCCTGCCGGCCGGCCTCGCCGGGCGCCGCCAGCAGGTAGAGCGCCCCGCTCCAGCCCAGCTCCTCGCCGAGCCCGCGGACCAGCTCGCTGGTCTCCAGGGCCACCGAGTCGGACGGGCGGAGCCGGCGGGCGGTGTCCGTCCAGCGGCGCCCGTAGTGGGTGGCCGCGCGGACGCAGGGCTCGTCGGCGGCCAGCACCACCGGGACGCGCTCGCGCTCCCCGGCGGGCAGCCGCTCCAGGGCGGCGCCGAGCACGGCCCGCAGCAGCGGGCCCGGGCCGGCCACGGCCTCGGGCGGCCCGGTCAGCCGGGCCCCGCAGCCGGCGAGCCAGTCCGCCAGCTCCGTACTGCTGCCGCCGGCCGTCACGGCCACGCCGGCCTCCTCACCGGCGGGTCCGCTCACGCCGCCACCGCCGGGCTGTCGTAGCCGATCGGCACCAGCTCGCACACCGGGCCGAGCAGCCGCCCGAACAGGTTGCGCGAGCCGGCCAGGTACAGCCGGTCGACGGCGGCCGCCCGCAGGCCGCGCACGGTGGTGTCGATGTCCACCGGCTCGACCCAGCCGTCGAGCAGGAAGGTCCGCAGCTCCTCGGGCTCGCGCAGCAGGGTGCCGTCGATGTCCGAGAGCACCGGCAGCCGGGCCCGGTGGAACGGGGTCACCCGGTAGACGTCCCGCTCCAGTTCGGCGCGCAGCGGGGCGAGCATCCGGCAGTGCTGGGGGCGGTTCATGGTGTGGAAGCCGCGCCCGCCGAGCGCGCGCATCTCCTCCTGGAACAGCGCCAGGGTGCCGGGCGCGGCCGAGACCGCGTGGATGTCCGGGCCGAGGTGGGCGGAGACCTCGATCCAGTGCCCGGCCGCGGCCAGCCGGGCGGCCAGCTCCCCGACCTGCCCGGCCGTCAGGCCGATCAGGAACAGGCAGGCGCCGGGCTCGGGCCGCTCGGCGAGGTAGCGGGCCTGGATCCGGGCGCTGCGGACGACCAGCACCAGCGCGTCGGCGAAGTCCAGCCCGCCGGAGCGCACCACGGCGGGCAGCCCGCCGAAGCTGACGCCGGTGCACAGGGCGGGGGCCGGGTCCAGCCACTCCTCGGCGCTGTCCGCGAGGGCGAGCGCCGAGGTCAGGCAGGCCGCGTCGATGGTCTCCCAGTCCGCCTCGCCGGCGTCCCGCAGGGCCTCGGCCAGCGGGTGGCCGAGGACCTCCGAGGCCCGGTCGAAGCGGCGGCGGGCGGGCGCGCTGTGCGCCAGCAGCCGGTCGACGTCGTCCGCCCCGAGCGGCACCAGCCCGGGGAAGAACAGCCCGGCGGTCATGAGACCGCCCCGGCCACCACCGGTCCGCCGGCGAGCACCTGGTCCGGCCCGACGGTGTCGAAGCGGACGGCGAGCGACTCCAGCGAGCGGTGCAGGAACCGGCCGGGCCCGGGCACCACCAGCGCGCCCACCCCGAGCGACGCCAGCCGGTACAGCGAGTCGGCCCAGCGCACCGGCCGGGTGTACTGCCCGACGAGGGCGGCGCCGATCGCGGCCGCGCCGGTGAGCGGCTCCGCGATGAGGTTGCAGATCAGCGGGACGGTCGGGTCGGCCAGGCCGTCCCGGTAGCGCCAGCGGGCGGCGAACTCCTCCTGCACCCCGGCGAGCAGGTCGCAGTGCGCGGGCGGCCCGTACGGGATGGGCAGGCCCAACGCGCCCAGGCCGAGGGCCCGTTCGGCGAGCCGGCCGAGCGCGGCGGTGCCGCCGCTGACGATCATCTGGTCGTCGGCGACGTACGCGCAGGGGCGCAGCGGTGCCTCCGGTTCGTCCAGCTCCGTCATCAGGGCCGTGAGCTCGACCGGGTCGGCGTTGTGGAAGAAGGAGACGCCGAACGGGCGGCCGCCGTACGCCTCCTCCTCGACGCTCGCCATGGTGTGGCACATCCGGACGGCGTCCTCGAAGGACATGCAGCCGGCCAGGTGCGCGGCGGTGATCTGGCCGAGGCTCAGGCCCGCCAGGTAGGCCGGCCGGGGCCGGCCGTCCATGGCGCGGTGGTAGAGCGCCACGCTCAGCGCGACCACGACCGGGCGGGCCACCACACCGCGGTTGACCTCCTCGTCGGTGCCGTCGAGCAGCGCCCCGGCGAGGTCGTGGCCGACCAGCTCGGAGGCCAGCGCGAGGCGTTCGCGTACCTCGGGGACCGTCTCGTACAGCTCGCGGTGCTCGCCCGGGTTGATCCGGGACTGCGGGTCGAGCAGGACGGCGGTGGCGGTGCGCGGGCCGTCGGCGGGCCGCGGGCGCAGGTCCGCCGGGGTCAGCCCCCGGGTGAACGGCGGGATGTTCGGCCTCACTCGGGGCTCCCTTGCTGGGCGGCGGCCGCGGCGGCCCCGGGCCCGGTGGTCGGCGCGTGCGGCGCCAGGGTGAGGCCGCCGTCGACCACGAGGGTCTGGCCGGTGATGTAGCCCGCGCGGTCCGAGGCCAGGAAGTGGACGGCGTCGGCCACCTCCTGGGCGCGGGCCAGCCGGCGCAGCGGGATGCGCTGCTCCAGGCCGGCCCGGACGGCCGGGTCGACGTCCTGGATCATGCCGTCGCCGCCGGTGTAGCCGGGGGCGACCGCGTTGACCCGCAGCCCGTACGGGGCGTACTCGACCGCGAGGGAGCGGGTCATCCCGAGGAGCCCCGCCTTGGCGGCCGAGTAGGCGCTGAGGCCCGCGATACCCGTGACGGCGGAGATGGAGGCGACGTTGACCACGCTGCCCCGGCCGGCCAGCAGCATGTGCATGGCCGCGGCGCGGACGCAGTGGAACGCACCGATCAGGGAGACCTGGACGGTCGCCGCCCAGTCCTCGGCGGGGCTGGTGGGCAGGGCGAGGCCGGCGGTGCCGGCGGCGGCGTTGTTCACCAGGACGTCGATCCCGCCGTGGGCCCGGGCGACGGCGTCGACCGCGCCCTGCACCTGGGCCGCGTCGGCGAGGTCGAGGCGGCAGACGTCGGTCTCGGCGCCGGTGTCCGCGGCGATCTTGGCGGCGGTGTCGGCCGCGCCCTCGGCGTTGCGGTGGTAGCCGACCACGACCACCGTGCCCGGCTCGCCGAAGGCCGCGCAGACGGCCCGGCCGATGCCGCCGGAGCCGCCGGTGACCAGCACCGTCCTGGGGTGCGGCTGGCGTGCGGTCACGCGCGGTCCACCAGTTCGGCGCGCATGCGGTCCCAGTGCCCGCGCAGGTGGGCGCGGAACTCGGCGCGGCCGGCGGCGCGTTCGGCGGCCGGGATCATGTCGAACACCGGGTGGGCGCCCGGCTTGGCGGCTGCGGCGTAGTACTCGTCGCGCAGCAGCGAGGCGATCACGGCGTCGTGGTACTCGCCGTCGAGGAAGAAGTAGTCGCGCAGCACGCCCTCGATCACCACCTCGCTCTTGATCAGGAAGTTGATGACCCGCCGGTTGTAGGTGCCGGTCATGAACTGCACCCGGTGGGCGTTCTTGGCGTGGAAGAGGTAGTCGAGCAGCAGCATGCTGGCCTCGGCGCCGCAGCCGCTGTCCCACAGCCGGGAGTCGCCGATCATGCCGCCGATCTCGTAGCTGCCGTCGTGCTTGAGGCGGTGCCACTGCACGTAGCCGACCTTCTCGCCGTCCAGGGTCTCCACCATGGCGCCGGTGGACCGGCTGAGCGAGGACCTGATCTGGGCGCTGGAGTAGAACTCGGACTCGCCGCCGGCGCCGAGCGCGCCCTCGGGCGAGGGCCGCAGCCAGGCGGCCACCAGTGTGAAGTCCTCTTCCTCGGCCGGGACCAGGCGGGTCAGAAATCCCTGCATCGGTACTGCTCCTTGCTGTTCGGGACCTGCTGTTTCGGGACGTGCGGTCATCGGGGCCGCCGGGTGGACACGGCTGTACGGGCCGTCGTCCGGGCGGATCGTGCGGGCCTCGCCGCGGAGCGGGCCGTTACGCCGGGTTGGCGGTGACGGGGTTCAGGAACCCGGCGATCGAGCGGACGCTGCGGAAGGTGCCCGGGGCGAGCCCGCCGATGTCGAAGGCCTGGCGCTCGCGCAGGGCGGCGATCAGCTTGAGGGAGTCGATGGAGTCCAGGCCGAAGCGGGACTCCGGGCCCCACAGCGGCTCCTCGGGGTCGATCTCCCCGGCGGGCGTCTCGAAGCCGAAGGTGTCGGCGACGAACTGCTTGATGTCGTCCTCGGTCATGTCGGTTCCTGTCTCTCGGGAGGTACGGGAGGTACGGGACGGACGGTCGGCCGGCGGGACGCCGCCGGGGCGTCGGCCGGCCGGGATCAGGGGGTGGTGGCGGCGCGGTGACCGGGATCGGGGCGCCGCGGGCCCTGGCGCAGGCAGAGCGAGCCCCACAGGAACCCGGCGCCGATCGCGGACACCACCAGCAGGTCGCCGGGGGCGACCCGGCCGTCGCGCAGCGCCAGGTCCAGCACGGTGAAGACGGTGGCCGCACCGGTGTTGCCCAGGGTCTCCACCGTGGTGGGCGCACGGTCGGCGGGCACCCCGAGGGCGGTGGTGACCTCGCGGACGATGTTCAGGTTGGCCTGGTGCAGGAAGAAGTGGTCGACCTCCTCCACGCCGTGGCCGGCCCGGGCGACCGCCGCGCGGATGCTGTCCGGCAGCCGGCCGGTGGCCGTCCGCCACACCTCGCGGCCGTCCATCTTCAGGTAGTGGCCGCGGTCGGCGAGGGTCTGCGGCCCGGCCGGACGGCGGGTGCCGCCGGCGGGCACCTCCACGCCGAAGGACAGGTCGGAGCCGGTGTCCCAGGAGAGCAGCCCGCAGCCGGGGGCGGTGCGGCCGAGCACGACCGCGCCGGCCGCGTCGCCGAAGAACACCCGGGTGGAGCGGTCCTCGGGGTCGGTCACCCGGGAGAGGCATTCGGCGCCGATCACCAGCACGGACCGGAAGCCCTCGCCCTGGAGCAGGTGGGCGGCGGTCAGGATGCCGTACACCCCGCCCGCGCAGGCCGCCTGGTTGAGGTCCAGGGGCAGCGCGCGGTGCGCGCCGATCGCCTCCTTGACCATCAGCGCGGTGGAGGGCAGCGGCTGGTCGTGGGTGAAGGTGGCGACCAGGATCGCGTCGATCTCCGCCGCCGGCGTCCGGGCGTCGGCGAGCGCCGCCCGCGCGGCGGCCACGCACATGTCGGAGGTGTTGAGCCCGGGCTCCAGGTAGCGGCGTTCGCGGATGCCGGTGCGGGAGCGGATCCAGGCGTCGGAGGTGTCGAAGGCCCGCTCCATGTCGGCGTTGGTCACCACGGTCCCGGGCACGTACACGCCGCTGCCGAGGATGCCCACGGGCACCCGCAGCGCGTCGGGGCCGGTCCGGCCGGGCAGTCCCAGCGGGTCCGCGGGCGGCGCGGGATCGGCCTGCGGCGGCGCGGGGCGCGGCACCGGCGCGGCCGGGGCGTGGCGTACGGTCTGGATCGTCACGGGGTGGGCCTCTGCTTTCTCACGGGTCGCCGTCATCGCCGCTGTCCGGCCTGGCCGGCGGGCGGCTCACCGACCGGATCGGGCACGGCGGCGGAATCGGCTGCGGCAGCTGACGCGGGGAGGTCGGCGGGCGCGGGCGCGGGCGCCAGCACGTCCGGCGGCAGCGGCGGCAGGTCGCCCAGGCGCACCGCCACCTCGACCACCGCCGGGCGGCCCTTGGCGCAGTGCCGCCAGGCCTCGGCGAGGGCGGCGTCGAGTTCCTCCGGTCGCTCGGCGCGGATCCGGAACGGCCCCTCACCGCCCGGCTCCGCCACCGGACGGCCGGGCGCGGTGAAGCGGAAGCGCGAGCCGCCGGGGTTGCGGGTGTCCAGGGCGTGCTGCAGCCAGCCGTACCCGCCGTTGTCGAGCACCACGTAGAGCACGGGCGCCCCGGCCTCGGCGGCGCTCAGCAGGTCCGGGCCGAGCGATCCGAACGCGCCGTCGCCGACCAGCGCGGCCACCGGCCTTCCGGGGAGGGCGAGTTGGACGCCGATCGCGGCGGCCGCGCCGAAGCCCAGGCTGGTCTGCTCACTGGGCACCACCGACCCGCCGGGTGCGGCACAGGACCAGTGCGGCCAGCAGTACGACCACATGTCGGCCAGCCCGTTCTCCTGGACCAGCACCCGGTCGGCGGGCAGCGTACGGTCGAGCGCGGCGAGCACCTGGACCACGGCCGGCCCCTCCGGCCCCGCCGCCGCGCGGGCCTCGGCGAGCTCCCGGGCGTCGAGCAGCGCACGCCCGCGCAGGCCGGCGATCCGCTCCTGCCAGGCGGCGTTCGCCCGGCCCTCGCCCGCGCCGGCACCGGTGCCCGCGCCGACGAGCCAGTCGGCCACGGCCGCCCCGGCGTCGCCCAGCAGCAGCGGGCCCGGCCGCTCCACCGCGAAGTCCGCGGCCTCGGTGTTCACCTGGACCACCCGGGTGCCCTCGGCGAGGTGCTCCCAGCCGTGCACGGCGGTCTCCTCCAGCCGGCTGCCGAGCGCCACCACCAGATCGGCCTCCCGCCACAGCGGGGCGAGGGCCTGCGGCGCGTAGAGGCCGGCCAGCCCGCAGAACAGCGGGTGCGCCTCGTCCACGGTGCCGCGGCCGGAGGCCGTCACGGCGACGGCCGCGCCCAGTGCCTCGGCGAGCCGCTCGACCCGGCGGTCGGCGTTGCGTCCGCGCATGCCGCCGCCGACCAGCAGGACGGGACGCCGGGCCGCGTCCAGCAGTCCGGCGGCGTCCCGGGCGGCCTCGCCGGCCGCGGGCCGGGGCGGCTCGGCGGCGGTGCGCCACTCGCCGCGGCGCGGCACCGGCTCGCCGGCCATGTGGTCGGGCAGCTCCAGGTAGACCGGGCCGGGGGCGCCGGAGGCGGCGACCAGCCAGGCCCGTTCCAGCGCGCCGGGCAGCCGGGCGGCCGACTCCACCCGCTGGGCGTGCTTCACCAGCGGCCGCACCAGCGGGAGTTGGTCGAGCTCCTGGAAGGCGCCGGTGCCCATCCGGTCGCCGGCGGTGCCGGAGGCGAGCAGCACCACCGGGGCCCGCCCGGCGGCCGCCTCGACCAGCCCGGGCAGCGCGCTGGCCAGCGCCGGGCCCCGGCCGACCACGCAGACCGCGGGACGGCCGGTGGCCAGGGCGTGGCCGGCGGCCATGAACACCGCGTTGCGCTGGCCGCGGCAGAGCACCGCCCGGACCGGGCTGTCCTCCAGGGCGTCGAGCAGCCCGAGGTCGTCGTCCGGCAGGCCGAACACCGTGTCCACGCCCTGCGCCCGCAGGAAGTCCACCACCGCGTGCCAGGCGGTGGGCAGGTCGCCGCCGCTGCCGGCGGCGGCCGGGTTCACCGCTCCCATCGCTGCGCCACCGCCTTGGAGAGCAGGACCGGCTCGATGTGCGTACGGCCGCGGTGGGCCGTGTAGTTGGCCTTGCGGCCGTAGCCGCCGAACGGCCGGTTGCCGTCGTCCACCGACTCCAGGGTGGATTCGAAGGTGACCGTGCAGCGCCGGCGCAGCACCTCCAGCAGCGGCTCCGGCAGGGTGCCGTACACGCTGGCGCCGAGAGCCTGCTCGGCGTACGGCGCGGTGGCCAGCAGGGTGCGCAGCGGGGCCGGGTCGGACCAGCCGACGACGTTGAACACCGGGGCGAAGAACTCGGTCAGCGGCGGCTGTTCGCCGAGCCGGCTGACCACCACGGTGGGCTGTACGGTGCGGGTGCGGGCGTCCAGGGCGCCGCCGTGGCGGATCCGCTCGCCGTGCCGGCTGAGGAAACTCACGGCGCCGTCCCAGGCGCTCTCGTAGTACAGCGGCCCGTAGTCGGCCCCGGGGTCGGTGCGCGGCCCCGCCTTGAGGGTGTCCAGGCGCCGGGCGAGCAGGTCGAGGAAGGGCGTCAGCAGGTCCTCGTGGACGAACAGGGCGTCCGGGCCCAGGCAGTCCTGGCCGGAGTTGAGCAGGCGGATGCCCACCACGTCCTCCACGGCCCGCTCGATGTCGGCGTCGGGGCCGAGCAGGATCGGGTTGGCACCCTGGCCGAGGAAGACGAACATCGGGTCGGGGCCCAGCTGTTCGCGGATGTTCTGGGCGTTCTCGGCCCGGCCGGTGAAGACCACCAGGTCGGCGCGGGCGGCGCTGTCCTCGGTGAACGCGCGCTGGCTGACGTCGGCGAGGTGCACGGGCAGGCCGTGCGCGGGCGCGAGCATCCGGTGCAGCGCCACGGTGGCCCGGCGGACCTGGCTGGACGGGCGGAACGCCGCCTCGCGCACGAACAGCGCGGGCGTCAGCAGGTACAGCACGTACGAGTAGAGCAGCACGTTGGACGGCATGTAGACCGCCGAGCGGTCGAGCACCCGCGGCGACCAGTGGGCGACCTCGGCGGCGGCCCCGCGCAGGGTGGCGGCGGCCGCGTCGATCTCGTACTCGGCGGCGCGGTGGGTGCTCACCTCGGTGAGCAGGTCGAGGACCTCACCGCGCCGGTCGTGGAGCAGCGCGTGGACGGCTTCGAGGCCGGCCAGGCGGTCCGCCAGCGGGACGCCGGGGGCGGCGTCGGAGGTGTCCGTGGCGTCCCGGACGTCCCGGGCCGTGGTCGCCGCGGTGTCCGGGAGCTGCGCGGAGGGGGCGAAGGGGGCGGAGGGGGAGGGCAGTGGGCTCACGAGGGTTCTCCGTCACTGCGCCGGACGCCCAGGCGTTCGGCGGCCGTCGCGGTCAGTCGGACGCGGTCGACCTTGCCGGTGCGGGTGAGCGGGAATCGCTCGACCACCTCGACGAGGTTGGGCCGTTCGTAGGGGGCGAGGAGGTCGTCGAAGCGGGCCCGCCAGTGGCGGGCGTCCCGCAGCGCCGGGTCCTCCACGAAGAAGACGACCCGGCAGCCCCGGCGCTCGTCCTCGACGGCGACCACCGCGACCGGCCGGCCGCACCGCTCGGCCTGCCGGCGCAGGCTCTCGGGGTAGAGGGTGTATCCCATCCGGTGCACGGCCTGGTTGCGGCCGATCACCTGGAGGCTGCCGTCGGGGTCGATCCGGCCGAGGTCGCCGGTGCGGAACCAGCCCGGCTCGACGGGCCGCAGCCCGCCCTCGTCGGTGAGGTAACCGGACATCAGCCCCGGCGAGTCGACGAGCACCTCGCCGACGCCGTCCACCGGCCGGTCGATCCGCAGCCGGACGCCCTCCAGCGGCTGCCCGCACTCCCGCGGCCGCTCGGGCACCGCGAGGGCCACGTTGCCGAGCTCGGACAGGCCGTAGCCGTCCAGCAGCGGCAGGCCCACCGCGGCCCGGAACCGCTCGGCGAGCGGCGCCGGCAGCGGGGCGCCGCCGACGCACCACATCCGTACGGTCGCCACCGGGCCCAGCAGCGCCGGCCGGCGCTCGAAGACCTGGAGCAGCGCGTGGTACGTGGGCGGCGCGGCGTCCACCACGGTCACGCCGTACCGGCCGATCAGCCCGGCCACCGTGGTCAGCCGGTGGTACGGGGCGATCAGCAGGGAGCCCCGGGTCTGCCACCAGAGCAGCACCAGCGACATGCCGTACTGGTGGGAGAAGGGCAGCAGCGGGAGCAGGACGTCGTCGCGGCGGTAGCGCATGGCCCGCTGGGTGGCCTCGGTGTTCACCAGCATGGCCGCGCCGGAGCGGACGATGCCCTTGGGCCGCCCGGTGGAGCCGGAGGACCACAGCACCAGGCCGTCGCGCCGGGCCCGCCAGCGCTCGAAGCTCACCGGGTCGGGGGCCGCCGCGGTGTCCGGGCCGGCCGTGACCGGGTGGGGCGTGACCGGGTGGGGCGTGACCGGGTGGGCCGCTCCCGGGCCGGCCGCTCCCGGGAACGCCGGGCGGCAGGAGGCCGTGAGGTCGATCACCCGGCCGGCGGGCAGCGCCCCGGTGAGCGCGGCGCCCATCGGGGTCGCCGGGTCGCCGGTGTCGGTGACCGCCCAGCGCACCCGCGCCCGGATCAGCGTCTGCAGCGCCTGCTCGGGCGTCTGCTGGTGGTCGGCCAGCACGATCGAGGCGTCCAGCGCGACCAGGGCCAGCAGCGCGGCGGCGAACTCGGCGGAGTTGGCGGCGAGCAGCACCACCCGGTCGCCGGGGCGCACCCCTCGGCGCAGCAGTTCGTCGCGGCAGCGGATCACCAGCGGCTCGGCGTCGGCGGCGCGCAGCAGGGTCGCGCCCTCGGCGTCGGTCACGGGTAGGGCCACGGGGGCGGCGGGCGCGGCGGTGACCGCGGGGGCCTGCGGCGTGGGGGGTTCGGTGGTGGTGGTCATCGGACCTCCTCGACGGCGGTCTCGGCGGCGCGGGCGGCGCCCGCACCGGGCTCGGCGGTCTCCTCCTCGGCCGCGCGCACGGGCTCGGCCGCGCGTGCGGGCTTCGGCGGGGCGGCCTTGCGGACGGGCTTGCGGGCCGTGGCACGGGTGGCGGTACGGGCGCCCTTCCGGGCGACCTTGCGCCCGGCGGCGCGGGGGGCGGACTGCCCGGGGGGTTCGGGCTTCTCGGAGGGTTCGGACTTCTCCGCGGCAGTGGGCTCCTCGGCAGCGGGCTCCTCCGGGGCTGCGGGCTCCTCGGCAGCGGGCTCCTCCGGGGCTGCGGCCTCCGCGGTGGCTGCGGGCTCCTCGGCGACAGGCTCCGTGACGGGTTCCGCGATGACGGCGGGGGCCTCGTCCCCGGTGGGCTCCTCGACGGCGGCCGGCTCCTCCCCCGCGGCGGGCTCCCCCGCCTCCGCCCCGCCGGCCGGCGCGCGGGTCTCGTCGAGGCGGCGCAGCGAGGGGAGCGCCAATGACACTGCCGCGATGGCGAGTTCGAGCCCGGCGATGACCAGGATCGAGAACCGCAGCCCGACCGCGCCCAGCGCCGCGGAGGCCGCGACGGTACCGAGGGCGACGGCGGCGAGGCCGAGCGCGTTCTGCGCGGAGAAGACCCGGCCGCGTTCCTCCTCGGCGGTGCGCTCCTGGTAGACGGTGGCCATCAGCGGGCCGATCGGCGCGAGCGACAGGCCGGAGAGCACCAGGATCGCCAGGGTGGCGACGGTGCCGGGCATGGTGGCCAGCAGCAGCGTGGAGAGGCCGCCGCCGAGGTAGCCCAGCAGGTAGCAGGCCCGGCGGGGCAGCCGGGGGCCGTACACCCCGAAGCCGATGGCGCCGATCAGGGCGCCGCCGCCGAGCGCGGCCATCATCGCCGCGTAGGCGCCGGCGCTCTCGGAGACCTCGGCGGCGTAGGCGATCAGCACCACGGTGTAGAGGCTGCCGGCGAGGGCGTTGGCGGCGGCGGCGGTCAGGCCGACGGTCCGCAGGACCGGGTCGCCGGTGATGGTGCGGACGCCGTCGGTCAGTTCGCCCAGGTAGCCGCCGCGTTCGGTGGCCGCCGCCTGCGGCTCGGGCCGCCGGCCGAGCGCCCTGAGTGCGGCGAGGAGCACCAGCGCGGCGAGGGCGCAGGCGGCCGCGTCGGCCCAGAGCACGGCCTCGGCGCTGGTCAGGGCGATGGCGGCGCCGGCGAGCACCGGCACGATCAGCAGGGTGAGCCGGTCGATCGCGGCGAACACGGAGTTGGCCGATTCGAGCGGCATCCGGGCGCGCTCGGCGGCCCGGGGGATCAGGGTGCGGACGGCGACCTCGGCGGCCGAGTCGCAGCCGCTGGCGATGAAGGCGAGCAGCAGGACGTGCCAGAGCCGCAGGGTGCCGGTGACGTAGAGCGCGGGGATGAGCGCCATGGCGGCGCCCGCGGTCAGCAGGCCGAGCACCGCGGCGCGGCCGTTGCCGACGCGGTCCAGCAGCGGGCCGCTGAGGAAGGCCACCAGGGCCATGCCGAAGCTGGAGAAGGTCACCACGGCGCCGGCGCTGCCGACGCTGCCGCTGGTGTGCCACACGGCCCAGGGCACGGCGACGGCGGACAGCATGCGTCCGCTGCCGGAGACCAGGGCGGCCGCCCAGATCGCGTACAGGGCGCCGCGGTCGGGCCGGCCTGCCGGGTTCTCGGCCTCGGCCGCCGGTTCGGACTGGACCACCGTCACTCCCTCGCTTCGGGTCTGGGGTTCGGCCTGGGGTTCGGCCTGCGGATGCGTTCGGCCTGCGGATGGGGTGCTCGGGGCCCGTGCCCATCACGGCTCCCCGGGCGGCGGGCCGACGGATCCGCGGGATCCTCGGAGCGGCACGCGGGCACGCGGACACACAGGCGCGCAGGCACACGGAGATACGGGAACGCCGGCACGGCGGCGGGGCCGGGAAGGAAGGGGCGCGGGACGGACGCCGTACGGGATGCCGTACGCGCGGGGCCGCGCTCCGGGGGCCACTGCTCCGGCCACCGCACACGCGGGCGGCGGCCGGAGGGGCTGCCGGCGGCCGGACGAACCGGCCCGCCCGGCGCGCGCCGTACCGGCCGGAGCCGGTACGGCGACGCGGTCCTCAGGTGGCGTGGACACCGGGGGCGGTGGGCACGCCCACCGGGATCACTTGGGGTTGACGATGATCACGCCGAGGTTCTGCTCCATGATGGTCTCCTCCTCCCTGTGGTCTCGGGCGTTCCGGCCGCGCGGCCCGGACCGGTGGTCCGGCTGCGCGGCGCGGAGCACCGCTCACACTGCCTGATGCCTCGTCATGTCTCGTAAGAGATAGGGCATCCAACGGCAGGGACGATCAGGTGTTGATGACGATGATGCCGAGCTCCTGACCCATGGCTGTCCCCTCCCTCCTCGGTGTCGTCCGTCCCGGTCCGCAGCCACGGGAACACCGTGAACGTCGGCCGGCCCCGTCGCCGCCGGGCTGCCGCCCGGTGCGCCGCGACTACTTGTTGATGATGATCACGCCGAGGTTCTGGTCCATGGAGATTCCCTCCTCCCCGGTGCTCCGCCCCCTGGCCTCCGTACCGGCCGCCGGGGGGCTGCGGACGTAACGGAGTCTGTCCGACCCCCGAGACGGCGGTCATCAGCAGAACTACGCAACTGTGTGCGGCGGTCCCGCGGCGGCCCCGTCCGCAGAAGTACGCAGCGCCGGGAGATCGTTCCTACGTACGGAGTTACGGCGGTGCCGGCCCCGGCCGGCCGGGGCCGGGGGGATCAGCGGGCCCTGGCGGGGTCCTTCTTGGGCCAGATCAGGTAGGTGAGCGCGATGATGCCGTGCAGGGTGGCGACCCGCAGGGCGGTGAACTGCCACTCGCGCAGCGGCGCCGAGGCGTCGCCGCCGCCCACGTAGAGGGCGGCGAGTTCCAGCAGGACGGCGGCCACCGCGGCGGCGAGCAGGGTGCGCAGCCAGACCAGGCCCTCGTGGCGGGCCCGCGGGCGGCCGTAGCGGGGCGGTTTGACCGGGGCCGGCCCGCCGCCGAGGCGGTGGGCGGCGTGGGCGTCGAGCCAGGCGATGGTGTGGCGCCCGTACCCGACGGTGAAGCCGAGGTAGAGGGCGGCCAGGCCGTGTTCCCAGCTCGGCTCGGCGCCGCCCCGCAGGTCGACCGTGGTGGCGACCAGCAGCACGATCTCCAGGACCGGTTCGCACAGCAGCAGTGCGGCGCCGGTGCGCCGCAGCCCGAGCAGGTAGCGTGCGGCGAGGCCGGCCGCGAGGAAGACCCAGAACGAGACCTCGCAGACGATGATCAGGGTGACGATCAACACTCACTCCCCTCCGCCGGTCGGCCGGGGTCCCGGCCGCGCGGCATCCCTGAGCCTTCATCAAAGCACTACAAATATCGAACAGTTCAGCAAGTTCTCGCACATCTGGCAGTACAGTTCACTCATTGCTCTCCGCTCTCCGGAAACACCAGACGTCAACACGCGGGACGCGCCCAGCCATGGGAGTGAAACCCACCGACTGGCATGGACGCGTCAAATGCGTCAAGGAGGGGTGTTCATGCTCTCTGCGGAATCACAGGAGACCGAAGACCTGTTGGTCGGAAGGGACACCGAGACCGCCCGGCTCGCCGCGGTGGTCTCGGCAATGGAATACAAACAGCGCGCGGTGGTGGAAATCGCCGGGGATCCCGGTATTGGCAAGACGCGGCTGATGACAATACTCTCGGAACTCGCCCGCCGACGTGGCGCGGGCATCGCGCGTGCGCATGCCGTGCGCGGCAACACCACGCCGTATCAAGTGTTTCACGAGGCTTTCGGGGACGATACCGGCCCTTTGCCCGACACCCTCGACGAGGACGACCTGTTCGCCGCGATCCGCGCCCGGCTCTCCCGCTGGGCGGCGGTCGACGGCGGAGGCGTCCTGCTGCTCGACGACGTCCACCACTGTGACGAACCGTCAGCCCGCTTACTGGCCAGGCTGATCCGCACACCGGCCCCCGGCCCGCTGGTCCTCGCCCTCGCGCACAGCCCCCGCCGCACCGGCTCGGTCCTGCTGGAGGCGCTCGACCACGGCACCCGCACCGGGACCGTCGTACGGATCGAGCCCAAACCGCTGTCCACCGAGGCCGTCGCCGCCCTGCTGGAACGCTGGCAGGGGCCGGAGCCCGGCCGGACGCCCGGCCTGCGCGGCTGCCTCAGCCTGCGCGAGGAGGACCTCTCTCCCCCGCCGGGACCTCTCCCCGACCCGGACCCCGAGGCGCACGCCTTCGCCGAACGGTTCCGGGAGGCCTCCGCCGGCAACCCCCGCCACCTGCGCATCCTCACGGCCGCCGGCTGGCACCCCGACCTGTGGCCCGACCGGCCCGGCACCGACCCGGGCGGCCTGCTGCGCGAGGCCGCCCCGGTGGCCGCGGAGCTCGACGCGCTCACCGACGAGGCCCGCCGGGCGGTCGGCGCCATCGCCGCCCTCGGCGACCCGTTCCGGGCCGACGACGCCGCCGAGGTGACCGGACTGCGGCTGGAGCAGGTCCTCGACGTCCTCGCCGACCTGGTGAGGGCCGACGTGGTCCGCCCGGCCGGGCCCGGCGGACGGTTCGCCTTCCGCCACCCGCTGCTGCGCCACGTCGCCCACGAACGGGCCAACGTGGCGGTCCTGCTGACCGCCCACCGGCGGGCGCTGGAGCTGCTGCTGCGCCGCGGCGCCTCCGCGACCGAACTCGCCCGGCACGCCGAGCACGTGGTCGGCACCGACGGCGCCATCGCGGTCGAACTGCTCGCCCGCGGCGCCGCCGAGATCCTCCCGGACGCTCCCGCGACCGCCGTCCGCTGGCTGCACCTGGCCCTGGAGGCCATGCCCAGCGGCGACCGGCCGACGCCCGAGCGCGCCGTGCTGATGCTGGAGTACTCCCGGGCGCTGATCGCCGCCGGGCGCTTCAAGGAGGCCCGGGCCGCCGCCCACGAGGTGCTGCGCGACGACAGCCGGCTGACCGCGGAGCTGCGGCTGCGCGCCTGCACCACCCGGGTCGCCGCCGAACGCCAACTCGGCCGCTACGACGAGGCCGAGGCGGTGGCCCGGGCCGCCCTGACGGCCCTGCCGGAGCCACTGCCCGCGGGGCCGGTCGGCCTGGTCTTCGAGTACGGGCTGCTGCACCTGCTGCGCGGCACCTACCACCAGGCCCGGGCGCTGGTCCGCGAGGCCGTCCGCGCCTCGGCCGGCCCGGGCCACACCCCGGCCGCCGACCCCTCCGTCCGCCCGGCCGGACCGGCGGCCGGCGGCGGACCCGGGGGCGTGAGCGGTTCCAGAGCCGGCGGCGGCGAGGCCGACCTGGAGGCGACCACCGCGATCCGGGTGCTCGCCGCCTTCGGCGACAGCTACCTCGGCGACACCTGCGCCGCCGTCCCCGCGCTCACCGCGTGCGTCCGCCTGGTCGACGGGCTGCCGGACCCCTCGGTGGCGCGCACCCCGGAGCTGCTCACCATGCTCGGCTGGACCGAGCTGTTCCTGGAACGCCTGCCCGACGCCTCCCGCCACCTGCGCCGCTCGCTGGCGCTGGCCCAGGGCGGCGGCCCGCAGCAGATGGTCCCGCACGCCCTGCTCGCCCTCTCCTACATCGACCAGGAGGCCGGCCGGCTCGCCCGCTCCGAGCAGTGGGCGCTGGAGGCGGAGCGGGCCGCCCGGACCACCGGCGCCCGCGACTGGGTCAGCGTCTGCTCGGCCACCCGGGTCGGCGCGCTGATCTGGTCCCGCGGCCGGGACGAGGCGGCCGACGTCGTCGCCCTCGCCGAGGAGAGCGTGCGCACCACCCGGGCGGACAACAGCTGGTGGACGGGCTCCGCGGCCATGCAGCTGGCCCAGGCCCAGCTGCTCGGCGGGGACGCCTCCGGCTGCATGGACACCCTGCTGGAGGCCGGCGGCGGCGCACACCTGCCGCTGTTCCAGCCCGGCTTCCGGCCGATGCTGCTGGCCATGCTGGCCACCGCCGCACTGCGCTGCGACCACCCCGACGCGGCCCGCCGCTGGGTCGAGGAGGCCGACGACGCCGCCGACCGGATGGGCCTCGCCGTCCAACGGGCCCACGCCGACCGGGCGCTGGCCGTCCTGCACGCGGCCGACGAGCGCCACGACGTCGCCGCCAAGCTGTACGACCGGGCCGCGCTCGGCTTCCGGCGGGCCGGCCGTCCCGTCCAGCACGCCTGGACCCTCATCCTGGGGACCCCCTCGGCGGAGACCACCCTCGGCCGGGCAGCGGCCGACGGTTGGCTGGAGTCCGCCGAGCACCTGGGCCGCCTCCACGGGGCCGTACGGATCCAGGAGGAGGCCGCCGAGCTGCGCCGGAGCCTGGACGGCACCCGGTGCGCGGAGGACGGCGGCCGGCGTTCGGTCATCGCGCTGCGCCCGGACGTCACCGCGGTGACCGCCCAACTCACCACCCGGGAGCGGCAGATCGCCGAGCTCGCCACGGCCGGCCTGCGCAGCCGGGCGATCGCGGACGAGCTGTTCCTGAGCACCCGGACGGTGGACACCCACCTCGCCCGGGTCTACCGCAAGCTCAACGTGCCCTCGCGCACCGCGCTGACCCGCCTGCTCCTGGGGGTCGACGACGCCGAGTCCGCCTGACCCGGCGCGCGCCTCCCGCGCTCCGGCGGCACGCCGGGCCGGGAGGCGCGGGCCTCGGTGTGCCGGGGCCTCAGGAGCGCGGGAAGGCGCGCTTGACCGTGCCCTTGGTGTCGGCGGAGAGGTAGCCGCCGCCGTACGCGTCGGAGAGGTACACCCGGATGGTGGGCGTCCCGTCCATGATGTCCGGACCGATGATCAGGTAGCGGCTGGTCGGGTTGGGCACGTTCAGGGTGGCCTGGGCCTTCTGCAGCAGCGCCGGGATGACGTCCCAGTCGAAGGCGCCCAGGTCGCAGGTCTTCTGCTGGGAGGTCATCGTGCCGCCGGCGGTCTTCGTCAGCTTGGCGTCGCGGTAGCTGAACCGGTCGTACTGCCGGGAGCCCGCCGCGACGGGCGCCTCGGCGCTCGCGTAGGTCGGGTAGACGGTCAGCCCCATGATCTTGTTGTCGGCCAGCTGGGGGCGCAGCGCGTCGACCACCGTCCGCACGCCGGCCGGGGTGATCAGGTCGACCTGTCCGGCGGGCGCAACGGCCTCACCACCTCCGCCATCGGCCTCGGCTGCATGGGCATGTCAGACCTCTACGGCCCCGCCGACGAGACCGAGAGCACCGC
>NZ_JBSGFD010000136.1:0-24372 GCF_053603215.1 Kitasatospora sp. NPDC004240
CCCCGGCTCGGCACCTCGGCCGACCCCGGGTCGGAGGCGTTCCGCAGCAACACCGAGGCCCACCGCGCCCTGGTCGCCGAACTCCGCGAGAAGCTCGGCAGCGCCGCGCTCGGCGGCGGCGCCAAGGCCCGGGCCCGCCACACCGCGCGCGGCAAGCTGCTGCCGCGCGACCGGGTGGACACCCTGCTGGACCCGGCCTCCCCCTTCCTGGAGCTCGCCCCGCTGGCGGCCGACGGCATGTACGACGGGGCCGCGCCGGCCGCCGGCGTGATCGCCGGCATCGGCCGGGTCGCCGGACGCGAGGTGGTGGTCGTCGCCAACGACGCGACCGTCAAGGGCGGCACCTACTACCCGATGACGGTGAAGAAGCACCTGCGCGCCCAGGAGGTCGCGCTGGAGAACGGCCTGCCCTGCGTCTACCTGGTGGACTCCGGCGGCGCCTTCCTCCCGATGCAGGACGAGGTCTTCCCCGACCGCGACCACTTCGGCCGGATCTTCTACAACCAGGCCCGCCTCTCGGCCGCCGGCATCCCGCAGATCGCCGCCGTGCTCGGTTCCTGCACCGCCGGCGGCGCCTACGTGCCGGCGATGAGCGACCAGGCCGTCATCGTCCGCAACCAGGGCACGATCTTCCTCGGCGGGCCGCCGCTGGTGAAGGCCGCCACGGGTGAGGTCGTCACCGCCGAGGAGCTGGGCGGCGGCGAGCTCCACTCCCGCACCTCCGGCGTCACGGACCACCTGGCCGAGGACGACGCCCACGCCCTCTCCATCGTCCGCACCATCGTGGCCGGGCTGGGCCCGCGGGCGGCCAGGCCGTGGCCGCTGGCCCCGGTCGAGCCGCCCGCGGTGGACCCGGCCGGTCTCTACGGCGCGGTGCCGGTGGACCCGCGCACCCCGTACGACGTGCGCGAGGTGATCGCCCGGCTGGTCGACGGCAGCCGGTTCGCCGAGTTCAAGGCCGAGTACGGTGCGACCCTGGTGACCGGTTTCGCCCGGATCCACGGGCACCCGGTGGGCATCGTCGCCAACAACGGCGTGCTGTTCTCCGAGTCGGCGCTCAAGGGCGCCCACTTCATCGAACTGTGCGACCAGCGCGGCATCCCCCTCCTCTTCCTGCAGAACATCACGGGCTTCATGGTCGGCCGGCAGTACGAGTCGGGCGGCATCGCCAAGCACGGCGCCAAGATGGTCAACGCCGTCGCCTGCACCCGCGTCCCGAAGCTGACGGTGGTGATCGGCGGCTCGTACGGGGCGGGCAACTACTCGATGTGCGGCCGGGCCTACTCACCCCGCTTCCTGTGGATGTGGCCGGGCGCCAAGATCTCGGTGATGGGCGGCGAGCAGGCGTCCTCCGTGCTGGCCACCGTCCGGCGCGACCAGCTGGAGGCGCAGGGCGAGGAGTGGCCCGCCGAGGCGGAGGAGGCGTTCAGGCGCCCGGTCCGCGAGCAGTACGAGCGCCAGGGCAACGCCTACTACGCGACCGCCCGCCTGTGGGACGACGGGGTCATCGACCCGATGGACACCCGGACGGTGCTCGGCCTGGCGCTCACCGCGTGCTCCAACGCCCCGCTCCCGCCGCCCGCGCCCTACGGCGTCTTCCGGATGTGACGCCGGGGCGGGCCCGACGCCCGCTCCGGCCCCGCCTCCCGCGCGCCCTCTCCCCCTCCTTCGTACGGCTCCCCTCGACCCGGAGGAATCGCCTCCCATGTTCGACACAGTTCTGGTCGCCAACCGTGGCGAGATCGCCGTCCGGGTGATCCGCACCCTGCGGCGGCTCGGCGTGCGTTCGGTCGCCGTGTTCAGCGACGCGGACGCCGACGCCCCGCACGTCCGCGAGGCCGACGTGGCCGTCCGGCTCGGACCGGCCGACCGCAGCGACAGCTCCGCCGCCGAGACCTATCTGCGCACCGACCAGATCCTCGACGCCGCCCGCCGCACCGGCGCCCGCGCCGTCCACCCCGGCTACGGCTTCCTCGCGGAGAACCCCGCCTTCGCCCGCGCCTGCGCCGACGCCGGCCTGGTGTTCATCGGACCTCCTCCCGCCGCGGTGGAACTGATGGGCGACAAGATCAACGCCAAGGAGGCCGTACGGGCCGCCGGCGTGCCGGTGGTCCCGGGCAGCCGGGCCACCGCGCCCACCGACGAGCAACTCGTCGCGGCCGCCGAGGAGATCGGCTACCCGGTGCTGCTCAAGCCGTCCGCCGGCGGCGGCGGCAAGGGCATGCGGCTGGTCCGGGACCCGGCCGAACTGCCGACCGAGATCGCCGCCGCCCGCCGCGTGGCCCGGACGGCCTTCGGCGACGACACCCTGCTGCTGGAGCGCTGGGTCGACCGGCCGCGCCACATCGAGGTGCAGGTGCTCGCCGACGCCCACGGCACCACCGTCCACCTCGGCGAGCGCGAGTGCAGCCTGCAGCGCCGCCACCAGAAGCTGATCGAAGAGGCACCCTCCGTCCTGCTCAACGCCGAGACCCGTGCCGCGATGGGCGCGGCGGCCGTCCGGGCCGCCGAGTCCTGCGGCTACACCGGGGCCGGCACCGTGGAGTTCATCGTCCCCGGCGTCGACCCGGACTCGCCCGTCCCCGACGAGGGGGTGCGGGACTTCTACTTCATGGAGATGAACACCCGTCTCCAGGTGGAACACCCCGTCACCGAGCTCGCCGTGGTCGTCGACGGCGCCGCCGCCGACACCGGCGGGCCCGGACGACTGGACCTCGTCGAGTGGCAGCTGCGGGTCGCCGCCGGTGAGCGGCTGGGCTTCGGCCAGTCGGACATCTCCTTCCTGGGCCACGCCATCGAGGCCCGGATCTGCGCGGAGGACCCCGAGCGGGACTTCCTCCCCACCGGCGGACGCATCCTGGTGCTCGACGAGCCCCGGGGCGAAGGCGTCCGGGTGGACTCCGGGGTCGCCCCCGGCACGGTGATCACCAGCGCCTACGACCCCATGCTCGCCAAGGTCATCGTGTACGGGCCGGACCGTCCGACCGCACTGCGCAGGCTCCGCGCGGCCCTGGCGGACACCCGGATCCTCGGCGTGACCACCAACGCCGGCTTCCTCCGGCGGCTCCTCGCGCACCCCGAGGTCGCCGCGGGCCGCCTCGACACCGGCCTGGTCGAGCAGACCGCCCGGCAGGACCCCGGTCTGCTGGCCTCGCCCTACTCCCCGCAGTCCCTCCCGCCGGCCGACGGGTCGGACCACGACGGGGACACGGCTCCCGGGAGCCGTCCGGCACCCGACGGGGCCGCGTTCACCGACGCTCCCGCACCGCCGCACCTCCTCTACTACGCGGCCGCGCTGACGCGGCACCTCGACCTCGCCCCGGCGAGCACCGGCGAGGGCTGGACCGATCCCTTCTCCCTCCCCTCCGGCTGGCGCATGGGCGGCGGGGCGGCCTGGACGACCCACCGCCTCCGCGTCCCCGGCCACGAGCCCGTCGCGGTGAGCATCCGTCCCACTACCCTCGGCAACGTACCGCAGGGCACCGACATTCCCTCCGGCGTCACCCCCGAGATGGAGATCCGCCTCGGCGACGGACCGGTCCACCGGGCCCGGGCCGTCCGGGCCGGGGACCGCCTCCACCTCACCGTCGGCGGCCTGCAGACCACCTTCACCCACGTCACCGACACCGCCCCCGCGACGGCCCCCGCCTCGGCCGGGCCGGTGCTCTGGCTCGGCGTCGACGGCGACGCCTGGAGCGTCCACCCGTACGACCGGGTCGGCGAGAGCAGCGCCGCGGGCGGCGCCCACCACGGCGCCCTGACCGCGCCGATGCCCGGCACGGTCACCGTCGTGAAGACCACCGCCGGCGACCGGGTCCGCAAGGGTCACCCGCTGCTCGTCCTGGAGGCCATGAAGATGGAGCACGTCATCGTCGCGCCGCACGACGGCGTGGTGAGCGAGCTGCGCGCCACCGCGGGGGCCACCGTCGCGATGGAGGAACTGCTGGTCGTGGTCGTCCCGGCCGAGGACGGCGACGCCGGATCCACCGACGCCGGGGAGGCCGGCGCGGCCGCCCGGGACGAGAGCGCCGTGGAGGTCCGGTCATGACCACCGACGCCACCGGCACCACGGCCGGGCCGACGGCCGACCCGGACGCGCTCGACCTGGGCCTGCCCGACCCCGTGCGCTCCCCCGACCTGCCGGCCGAGGTCCGCATCCACGAGGTCGGCCCCCGGGACGGTCTGCAGAACGAGAGCGCCCTGGTGCCCGTCGAGGTGAAGGCCGAGTTCATCGGCCGGCTCGCCGCCGCCGGGCTGGGCACCGTGGAGGCGACCAGCTTCGTCCACCCGAAGTGGGTCCCGCAGCTGGCCGACGCCGAGGACCTGATGCCCCGGCTCGCCGGCCTGCCGGACCGTCACCCCGGGCTGCGGCTGCCGGTCCTGGTGCCCAACGAGCGCGGCCTCGACCGCGCGCTCGCCCACCACGCGACCGACATCGCGGTGTTCGCCAGCGCGACCGAGACCTTCGCCCGCCGCAACCTCAACCGCTCCGCCGACGAGGCCATGGCCATGTTCGAACCGGTCGTGACCCGCGCCACCGAGGCCGGCGTCAAGGTGCGCGGCTACCTCTCGATGTGCTTCGGCGACCCCTGGGAGGGGCCGGTACCGCCCGCCCAGGTGATCGGCCACGGCGTGCGGCTGCTGGAGATGGGCTGCACCGAACTGAGCCTCGGCGACACCATCGGCGTGGCCACCCCCGGCCAGGTCGGCGCCCTGCTGGACGGCTTCGCCCGGGCCGGCGTCCCGGTCGAGCGGCTGGCCGTGCACTTCCACGACACCTACGGGCAGGCACTGAGCAACACCCTGGCGGCGCTGCGCCACGGCGTCACCACGGTGGACGCCTCGGCCGGCGGCCTGGGCGGCTGCCCGTACGCCAAGAGCGCCACCGGCAACCTCGCCACCGAGGACCTGGTGTGGATGCTGCACGGCCTCGGCATCCGCACCGGGGTCGACCTGCGCGCGCTGGTCGCCACCAGCGGCTGGATGGCCCGGCGGCTCGGCCGTCCGAGCCCCTCCCGCGCCGTCCAGGCCCTGCTCGGCAAGGACCCGGCCTGACCCGGTCCGCCCCGACCTGACTCGACTCCGGCTCCGACCCCGCACCACCTGACCGCACCACCCTTCCGCCGGGCCCGTCCCGGCGGACGGACCCCGGGCCGCCGTCCCCCGACGCGGCCCCTCGACGGCCCGCGGCGACCCGCGGCGGCCCGGAGAACCACCCGACGAACGAACCGACGAACGGACGACCCGCCGGCCGACCCCGCCCGGCCGGTCGGCTCGGGGCCCACGACGTGCCCCCGTCCCGTCACCTTCCCAACCACTCGCCGCGCGCTCCCCACACCACCGGGCGGGCGCCGGTCGACCCGATTCCGGCCGAGGCCAGCGGCCCGGCCCCAGGAGGATCACCATGCTCGATCACCGGCTGAACACGGAGCACGAGGAACTGCGCCGCACCGTGGCCGAATTCGCCCAGGACGTGGTCGCGCCGAAGATCGGCGATTTCTACGAGCAGGGTGAGTTCCCCTACGAGATCGTCCGGGAGATGGGTCGGATGGGCCTGTTCGGCCTGCCGTTCCCGGAGGAGTACGGCGGCATGGGCGGCGACTACTTCGCGCTCTGCCTCGCCCTGGAGGAGCTCGCGCGGGTCGACTCCTCGGTCGCCATCACCCTGGAGGCGGCGGTCTCCCTCGGCGCCATGCCGATCTACCGGTTCGGGACGGAGGAGCAGAAGCGCGAGTGGCTGCCGCGGCTCACCTCCGGCGAGATGCTCGGCGCGTTCGGCCTGACCGAGCCCGAGGGCGGCTCCGACGCCGGCGCCACCCGCACCACGGCCCGCTACGACGAGGCCACCGACGAGTGGGTCATCAACGGCACCAAGTGCTTCATCACCAACTCCGGCACGGACATCACGGGTCTGGTGACCGTCACCGCGCTCACCGAACCGATCGCTCGTTCGAGTGAAGACGGGCAGATCCTCTCGCCACAGCGCGAGATCTCCTCCATCATCGTGCCCACGGGGACCCCGGGGTTCCAGGTCTCCAAGAAGTACTCCAAGGTCGGGTGGAACGCATCCGACACCCGTGAACTGTCCTTCACCGACTGCCGCGTTCCCGCGGCCAACCTGCTGGGCGACCGCGGCCGCGGCTACGCCCAGTTCCTGCGGATCCTCGACGAGGGCCGCATCGCGATCGCGGCCCTGGCCACCGGCCTGTCCCAGGGGTGCGTCGACCAGTCCGTCAGTTACGCCGCCACGCGCCGCGCCTTCGGCCGGCCGATCGGCGCCAACCAGGCCATCCAGTTCAAGCTCGCCGATATGGAGCTGCGCGCGCACCTCTCCCGCCTGGCCTGGCGGGACGCCGCCTCCCGGCTGCTGCACTCCGAGCCGTTCAAGAAGGAGGCCGCGATCGCCAAGCTGTACTCGTCGGAGGCCGCCGTCGACAACGCCCGCGAGGCGACCCAGATCCACGGCGGGTACGGCTTCATGAACGAGTTCCCCGTCGCCCGCTTCTGGCGCGACTGCAAGATCCTCGAAATCGGCGAGGGCACGTCGGAGGTCCAGCGGATGCTCATCGCCCGGGAGCTCGGCGTCTCCTGACCTCCGCAGCGTCCCCGTCGGCCGCGGCCGGACCGGGTCGGGCCGACCTCGGCCGACGGAACCCGCCGAGGAGGCCCCACCACGGCACGACGCGGCCCACGGCACACGGCAGGAGTGGAGCAGGCTGCCCCGGGCGCCCGGGGCAGCCTCCACCGCTCACACGCCGTCAGGGGATGACGATCACGGGACGGTTGGCCCGCCGGGCCAGACGGCCCGAGACGGAGCCGAAGATCTTGCCGAGCAGGCCGTGCGTGCTGCCGACCACGATGGCGTCGGCGGCGTACTCACGCCCGACCTCCTCGATCTCGTGGCAGATGTCGCCACCCCGCTCGACCAGGATCCAGGGCACACCCGAGAGGAAGTCGGCACAGGCGAGCTCCAGACCGAGGACCTCGGTCCGGTGGTCCGGGAGGTCGACGAAGACAGGAGGTTCACACCCGGCCCAGACGGTGGCCGGCAGGCGGTTGGCGACGTGCACGATCACCAGACCGCACTGGGAGCGACGGGCCATGCCCACCGCGTAGGCGAGCGCGCGCTCACTCGACAGCGAGCCGTCGAAGCCCACCACCACGCCGTGCTGGAACACCGGATCGCAGGGGCGTACGGGCCCCTCCTCGACGGCCGGCTCACCGGGGGCACCGGGGAGCCCCGGGGCTCCCGAACGGTCCGCACCGGGACCCAGGAGGCCACTCATCGCGGGCTCCGTCCGGTCGTCCCGATGGCCGTCGCGGCGCTCTCCACGGCGCTGACGCGAACCGGACCGGCCTCGGCGGGAGATGCCCCACGGGAAGCCCGGAGCGTCGGCCGTACCACCGGCCGCGTCCGGCTCGACCGGCCGGGAGGACTCAATACCAGCCATGGCACAAGGCTCTTCGAAGGAGATGGGCCGACAGGAGAGGACAACGCTGCCCAGGCAGCAGGCCCGCCCACGGCACGACGTCGGTCTGCGCCGAGCACCACCGTATGTGACCTGTTCCTTTCAGAGTACGACGGGCATGCGGCCCGGCCCAGTGGCCGAGCCCCGGAGCGACGGTCTTCCCGCGAACGGAGGATGCGCTCGCCGATCGCCGCGCGCCCTCTGTACGGGCGATCGCGCCCCTCCGAGAAAGAGAGAGGTTCCAAGGAGCTTGACTGAGCGGACCGGGTCGCGCAACAGGCCCTCGGGACACCGTGACCGGACTGTCATTGATCGACAACGATCCGTCGCCGCACGCCCCCGGCGCGTGTCGGCCCGGAGCGCGGGCACCACGTCGGCCTGCGTCGACGCGGGCCGGTGATCACCCTCCACCCCCACCGTCCCGCACGCCCCGCCCGCCGCACCGGCCTCGGGCGAACCAGCGGCTGCGTACCCATTCCGGCCACTTCACACGGGTTTGCGACGCCCTCTGGCAATTGCCAGATGCATACCCGGGCGCGCTGGCACCATGCTCGGCATGCCGCTGCTCCTGTTCGACCTCGACAACACGCTGCTCCCGAGGGACGCCGCTTTCCGGGCCTGGGCCCAGGACTTCCTGGCCGAACGCGGGCTCCCGCCCGGGGACCTCGAATGGCTCGCCACCATCGACGGCGGCGGCTACGTGCCGCGCAGCACCGTACTGTCCGCCGCCCAGCGCCGCTACGGCCTGGACGAATCCCTCGACCTCCTGCTCGCCCACTACCGACGCGGCATCAACTCCCACATCCACTGCCCCTCCCGGCACATCGACGCGTTGCGGACGGCCAGGGCGGCCGGGTGGACGCTCGGCATCGTCAGCAACGGCGGGACCAGGCCCCAGCTGGAGAAGATCCGCCGCACCGGACTCGGGCCGCTGGTGGACGGCTGGGTGATCTCCGAGGAGGCCCAGTGCCTCAAGCCGGACCCGCTGATCTTCGAGATCGCCGCCCAGCGGTGCGGCATCTCCCCCACCGGCGACTGGGTCGCGCAGACGTGGATGATCGGCGACCACGCGCCCGCCGACATCGCCGGTGCCGAGCTGACCGGGCTGCGGAGCGTCTGGCTGCACCACGGCCGCCCCTGGGCCGAGCCCGGGTACCGGCCGACGCTGAAGGCCGCCGGCCTGCCGGAGGCCGTCGGCCAGGTGCTCTCCGCCCGGAGCGCGCCGACACCGCGGCCGGGCATCCGCGCGGGCGGGCCGGTCCGGCGCAGGACGGTCGGCCCGACGGCGGCCGGACAGCCGGGGGCAGGGCGTGCGGTGGCGGCCCGGGTACCGGTGGCCGCGGAGGTGGCGGTGGCACCCCCGGTGGTGGCGCAGGCGGTGATGGCACAGCCAGTAGTGGCACAGGCGGTCGCGGCGCAGGCGGTGATGGCGCAGGCGGCCCCGGGTGGGGTGGTGGCCGTGGAGGCGCTGCTCGGGCCCACGGCCCCGGTGGGAGCGGGCGCGGTGGGCGCACGGCGGGCGGCCGCCACGGTGGCGGGGGTGGGCAGCCTGGTGGCCGAGGCGGTCCTCGGACAGGCGTCGGGGCCGGTGGGAGCGCAGGCGGGTGCACGGGTGGGCGCACGGTCCGCGGTGTCCGCCCCGGGCGGCGGGCACACGCCTGTTCTTGCGCACGCCCCGCTGGTCGGCGCTCCCGGCGGTCCGAAGCGGTCCGCTGTCCGAAACCGGTCTGGCGCGGTTGCTCCCGCCGCCGACGGACGCTCCTCGACGGGCGGCCCCTCCGGGGCGGCCGTACGGCCCGCCGCGGGCGCGGTGCCCACCCGTACGCGGTTCGCCGTCCCGCCGGGCCCCTTCGGCGCGGGGACGGGAACGGGGAGGGCGGCCACGCCCGGCACCGCCGCCTCCTAGGAGACGCCCGGCGGCCGGCGGCGCCCGGCGGGCAGCCGGCGGCGGCACGAGGCGGCACCAGGTGACGGCCGCGCCCGGGGGACGGCTAGCGGATCCACCAGTGGGTGCGTCCGACCTCGGCGAAGCCGAGCTTGCGGTAGAGCGGCTCGCCGAGCCGGGTGGCGACCAGGGCGGCCGGGCGGTCGGGCCGTGCCGCCAGGGCCGCTTCCAGGACGGCGCGGGCGATTCCCCGGGAGCGGTGCTCGGGGAGGGTGGTGACCCAGTAGAGGCCGGTGGCGGCGCCGTCCTCGCAGGTGAGGCAGGCCCCCGCCGGGGCGCCGTCGCGGCGGGCCAGCCAGGCGCGGACGCCCGGTTCGCGGAGCAGCGCCGGCGGAAGGGCCTCGCCCCGGATCCACGGCCGGCGTGCGGGCAGCGGGAACCCCTCGACCACCGTGCGCTCGACCTCGGCGAGGCCGTCGGCGTCGGTCACCTCATCGATCGCCAGACCGGCCGGAGCGGTCAGGACGGTCGGGACGGTCGCGGGCGCACCGCCTGAGGGTCCGTCGGGCGCCGCCCCCGACCGGCCCGCCCGCCCGTGGGGCGCCGCCTCCACCGGGCCGGGCCCGCGGGCCATGACCGCCATCGAGTGACGAAGCTCGCACCCGAGGCGGGCGAGGTCCAACCGCCGGTAGGGGTCCTCGACGGTCAGGCGCTCGCTGGACCAGGCCCGGAGGAGGCCGGCCAACTCCTCCGCCAGGGCCTCCGGTTCGCCGTACGGGCGGGTGACCACGACGCGGTGGGCGTCGTCCGGCGTCCGGGCGCAGCGGACGGCGGTCCAGCCGGGGCGGACGAGCCGTTCCCAGCCGTGCGCACGGGCCTGGGCGAGCCAGAAGGCGGCGGCGTTCTCGTTGGCCTGTTCGAGCCGGCTGTCGGTGGTCACATCAGGACCGTAGCGCGGCGGAAAAGTTCCCGTTCCGAGCCGTTTCCCGGCCTGAGTCCTGGCCGGATGGAAGCAGAAGGGCGCACGCCTGTCTGTCGTGCGCCCCTCTCGTGCACCGCCGATTTTCGGTCAATCTCACGCGACTCCCCCGCCCTTGGGCAAAGCCGCAGCCCACACCCGCCGACCGGGTCCGCCACGGCCGGACGCCCCCGGAGCAGTCCAGCGACAACTAGCCACCGTTGCACCCGCCCCCTTCCCAGAAGGGTCGACGGGTGCCACGCTTCGTGATCGAATGCATCACGCCAAATTGCCATGTCGACATAGCGTCCGATGGTGAACTTGTCACAACGGCAACGGTCCACCCGATAGATTCGATCTTGGCGAGCAGTGCCGCATCACCACACCACACCACCGAGGGGGCTTGAACGCCTTGAGCAGGGTGAGCAGGAGCGACGGGGGTCCTGACAGCGGCCGGACCGTGGCCGGTACCACGGGCCGGGCCGCGAGAAGCACCGGCGTCCCGTCCGCCGCCGCCACCCAGGGCACCTCCGCCGCCTCGTACACCTCTGCAGCCCCGTACGCCACTTCGACCCCCTCGACCCCTCAGGTCCCGTCGGCCACCTCCGCCACATGGGCCACGTCCGTCACATCGGTCGCGGCCACCGCCGGGTCCGCGTTCTCCTCGGACGCCGGACCGGCCGCCGGGGGAACGGGCGCAGGGGGGACGGGCGCCCCGTTCGGCCTCGGCCTCACCGGCAACTCCGAGCTTGCGGACACCGGCGGACGGCCCGTCAACCGATTCGGCGTCAACCACGGCCAGAATCACACCCAGAATCACGGCCAGAGCCACGCCCAGGCCCACGGTTACGGCCACGGCCAGCCGCACGGCTTCGCCGCCGGCCCGGGCGTCGGCGGCGCGGGCCCGTCCACCCCGAGCGGCGGTCCGGCCGCCGGCGCGGGCATGACCGCGAACGGTTCCGGCCACGGCTCCTCCGGAGCGGGCAGCCCGGTGTCGGCGGTGGCCTCGGCGCCCCGGAAGCTGTCCGGCCGGCGCCGGCGCGAGACCGTGGCGGTCCTGATCTTCGGCGGCGCGCCGATCTTCGAGAGCTCGATCCCGCTCTCCGTCTTCGGCGTCGACCGCCAGGACGCGGGCGTGCCGCGCTACCGACTGCTGGTCTGCGCCGGCGAGGAGGGCCCGCTGGCCACCACCGGCGGGCTGACGCTCTCCGCCCCGTACGGGCTGGAGGCGCTGGCCCGCGCCGGGACGATCGTCGTACCGGCCTGGCGCTCGATCTCGCAGCCGCCGCCGGTGGAGGCGATCACCGCCCTGCGCAAGGCCCACCACGAGGGCGCCCGGATCATCGGCCTGTGCACCGGCGCCTTCGTGCTCGCCGCCGCGGGCCTGCTGGACGGCCGTCCGGCGACCACCCACTGGATGTACGCGCCGACCCTGGCCAAGCGCTACCCCCGGGTCCACGTCGACCCGCGCGAGCTGTTCGTCGACGACGGCGACGTGCTGACCTCGGCCGGCACGGCGGCCGGCATCGACCTCTGTCTGCACGTGGTGCGCAGCGACCACGGCGCCGAGGCGGCCAACGCGCTGGCCCGCCGGCTGGTGGTGCCGAGCCGGCGCAGCGGCGGAGGACAGGCCCAGTACATCGATCAGTCTTTACCTGAGGAGATCGGCAACGACCCGCTCGCCGAGGTGGTCACCTGGGCGCTGGAGAACCTCAACCAGCAGTTCGACGTCGAGGTGCTGGCGGCGCGTGCCTACATGAGCCGGCGGACCTTCGACCGGCGCTTCCGCACGCTCACCGGCAGCGCGCCGCTGCAGTGGCTGATCACCCAGCGGGTGCTGCAGGCCCAGCGGCTGCTGGAGACGTCGGAGCTGTCGGTGGACGACGTCGCGCGCCGGTGCGGTTTCCGCTCGCCGGTGGCGCTGCGCGGGCACTTCCGGCGCCAGCTCGGGGTGTCCCCCGCCGCGTACCGGACCGGCTACCGGGCCCGTCGGCCCGGGCCGCAGTCGGGCGCGCAGGTCCCGCACCAGGGCGACCCGCGGCTGGCGGGCGCCCCGGTGCCGTCGGCCGGCGGCGCGCATCCGGCCGCGGCGGTCGCCGGGGCCGGTGCGGGCGGGATGGCCGGCGGGGCCGCGCTCGGGCAGGCCGGTCATCCGGGCGGTCCGTCGGGGCACGGCGCGCACCCGGCCCAGCCGCACTCCGGCAACCCGGCGCACCCGGGCCAGCACGGTCCGTACGGGCAGCACGGGCACGCGGGTCAGTACGGCGGCCAGCAGGGGTTCCACGCCCGTCCGGCGCAGCCGTACGGGCAGCAGCCCCAGCACCAGCAGCCGCAGCACCAGCCGCACCCGGGGCAGCCGCATCCGGCCCAGCCGGGTGCGGGGCGCGGTCCCGCGCGGCCGCCGATGGTGCCGGCGCAGGCCGGTCCCGGGGCGGGGCGGCCGACCCGGACGGCGGAGCACGCGGCCGCGGAGGACGGACATCCGCAGCCGGGGGCGCGCGGCCAGGGCCAGGGGCACCGGAACACGGGCGAGCGCACGGCGCACGAGGCGGCACCCGGTGCCGGCAACGGCGGCCGGGGTGTGGCGGGCGGCGGGCGGGTGCCGGCACCCGCGGCGCCCGGCGGTCCGGACGGTCGGGCCCGCCAGGCCAGCGGTTCGGCGACGAACCACGGCCCGGCACCGGCGCACGCCCAGGCCCAGGCGTCCGGACAGGCGTCCGGCCACGGGCAGCCCTCCGGCCACGGCGGACCGGCGCGGCCGCCAGGCCAGGAGCACCGCCCGTACGACCGGGTCGCCGCCGACGGACGCCACGCCGGCGACCCGACGGGCGAGCCGGACGGCGACGGCCCGGAGCCCGCGCAGGACGGGGGACGGCCGGGGCGGGCCCAGGACGCCCGCACCCCGGGCCCCGCGTTCGGCGCCACCGGTGCCCGCGGCGCGTGATCGCGCCGTAGGGTGAGTGACGTGAATGACCGTTTGGTATGGATCGACTGTGAGATGACAGGCCTCGACCTCGACCGGGACGCCCTGGTCGAGGTCGCGGCGCTGGTGACGGACTCCGAGCTGAACATCCTCGGCGAGGGCGTGGACGTCATCATCCGCCCGCCCGCCGAGGCGCTGGCGAACATGCCCGAGGTGGTGCGCGCCATGCACACCTCCTCCGGCCTGCTCGACGAACTGGAGCACGGCGTGACGCTCGCCGAGGCCGAGGCGCTCGTGCTGGCGTACGTCCGCGAGCACGTACCGGAGGCCGGCCGGACGCCGCTGTGCGGGAACTCCGTGGCCACCGACCGGGGTTTCCTCTCCCGGGACATGCCCGCGCTGGAGGGCCACCTGCACTACCGGATCGTGGACGTCTCCTCGATCAAGGAGCTGGCCCGGCGCTGGTACCCGAGGGCGTACTACAACAGCCCGCAGAAGGGCGGTAACCACCGGGCTCTCGCGGACATCCGCGAGAGCATCGACGAACTGCGGTACTACCGCGAGGCGGTGTTCGTTCCCCAGCCCGGCCCGGACACCGACACCGCGCGCGCGATCGCCGAGAAGTACCAGGCCCCGACCGACTGACCGTCCGCGGCCGCCCCCGGCCTCCCGATCCGGCCGCTCCCGACCGCCCGGATCGGGAGGTCCCGCCGGGTGCCCGCGCGGGGGCGGCCGAAACCCTGGCGCGAGCACCCTCTCGGATCCTGTAGAGTTCTTCCTGTCGGAACGGGAACGCGAGAGCGGGAACGGACCGGACAGATGGTGGGTGTAGCTCAGTTGGTAGAGCACCTGGTTGTGGTCCAGGTGGCCGCGGGTTCGAGTCCCGTCACTCACCCCAGAGCCTGAGGGGCCGATCTCTTCAAGAGATCGGCCCCTCAGGCGTTTTGCGTCGCGCCGGGCGGTCCGGGCGGACGCGGGGCCGCCGACGGGTCGCCCAACACCCCTGTGTCGCGACTCACATCACTCCTCCCCCCTCGATGCCGGTTCCGGGTTTTCCCCCGACGGGTCTGCCGCCAGAAGCTACCGACTAGTAACATGCCGCCATGACCACTACCTCGATCGGCCAGCTGCTCGACTCCACCGTGCCGATGGCGCACACCCTCAAGCTCGAGTACCTGGAGACCACCCCTGAGCGCGCCGTGCTGCGGCTGCCCGACCAGCCGGAGTACCGCAACCACGTCGGCGGGCCGCACGCCGGCGCGATGTTCACGCTCGGCGAGACCGCGACCGGCTGCGTGGTCCTGGCCGCCTTCGGCGACCAGCTCTCCCGGGCCGTGCCGCTCCCGGTGCACGCCGAGGTCGACTACAAGAAGGTCGCCACCGGCGAGGTCGTCGCCACCGCCACGCTGGGCCGCCCGATCGACGAGGTCGTCGCCGAGCTGGACGCGGGCACCCGCCCGGAGTTCCCGGTCACCGTCGAGATCACCCGCGGCGACGGCGCCGTGACCGGCGTCATGACCGTCGTGTGGACCCTGCGCCCCAACTCCTGAGCCCCGGGCCCCGACTCCCGCGCCCCGACGGGCCGGGCCCGGGCGGGCCGAGTCCCGAAAGGCCGGGCCCGTCGGGCCGGGAGCCCTCGCGGCCGGGCCCAACTCCGGACGCTCCCGGCCGTCCTGGCCCGGCCTCGGACGGCCGGCCGCGACAGCCGCGCCGAGCCCCGCCGCGAGGGCGGGCGATGACTGTCCGTGACGGCCGGCGTGACCTCACGGTGAGTCCGCTCGTTCTCGACTGAGTGCGAGCCAATCACACGACCAAGGCCCCGGGCCCCGCCCGGTGCGGCGCCCGTACGAGCGGTCCGGGCGGCGGCCGGCCGGTCCGGCCTCGCGTGCTCGCGGCGGGCGGGGCACTGATCGCGCAGCTCTGGGGACTCGGACTGAACGCCTCGGGCGCGTACGCGGTCACCGCCGACCCGGCGCCCGGCCCGGCCGGTGGCATCGTCCGCCCGCTGAACGACGGGCGGACGGAGGACGGCGGGAGCGCCCCGCGTGACGGTCGACGCCCGTCCGCGGGGCGCGCGCTCGGCGGCGGACCGGCCGGCTCGGCGGGAGCGGGCGACCCATGGCCCGGCTCGTCAGGGGCACCGGGCCCGCCGGGGACGTCCGACCCGGCCCGGCCCGGGCAGGCGGCGGCACCGGGCCTGCTGGGGGCGCTGACCGGTTCGGCCGCCTCGGTGGTGCCGGTGCCCGGGCCGGCGAACCCGTCCGCGACCGCCGGCGAGATGTTGCAGGACCGGATCAAGGCGGGCGCGCTGCCACTGCCCGGCAGCCAGGGCGCCGACCCCGGGACCGTGCCGGACGCGTTCGTGATCGCCTCCGGGCTGCTGTCCGCCACGCCCGCTCAGGGCGGCCGCGACCCGGTGCCGCGGGCCCCCGGGGACGACCCGCCGACGGACGCGGACACCGCGGACCGCGCCCGCTCCGAGGCCGGGGCGGCGGGCGGGTCCGTCACGGTGGGTCAGCAACGCGGTCCGGCCGCCCCGCCCCCCTCGCCGGGGCCCGCCGGGGTGGCGGGCCCCGGCGGGCAGCCCGGCGGCAGCAGGCCGGGAGCCGTGGGCGCGACGGGTGAACCGGTCGGCGCGACCGGGGTGTCGGCGCAGCGGACGGGTGACCGGGAGTTCGCCCTCCCGGGCGCCGACGCGGCGGCGGTCACCCGGGGGGCGGGCACCGGACCGGCCGTCCTCGCCCCGATCACCGCCGGACTGCTGCTCACCGGCGCGGCCATGTACAAGCACCGCGGCCTCCCGCGCGGGCATTGAGACCCGCGGGCATTGAGACACCCGGGCGCTGAGGCACATGGGCATTGAGGCACACGGGCACTGTGGCGCCGCCACCGGGCGGGGCCTCGCTCAGCGCGCCACGTCGAGGGCCAGCAGGGGCAGTTCCCGGCCCGGGATGGACTCGGAGGGCGTGACGCCGATCCGGGTGGCGCCCATCGCCAGGTAGAAGGGTTCGGCGTTGGGGTCGGAGTCGATGGTGAGCCGGGTGAACCCGAGCGCCGCCGCGGTGGCGCGGACGTGCCCGACGAGCAGCCGGCCGACGCCGTGTCCGATCGCCGCCGGTTCGACGAACAGCATGCCCAGCGCGCCCTCCGGGGGTGCGCCGACCAGGGTCACGAAGCCCAGCACCCGGCCGTCCCGTTCGGCGACGGTGGTGCGCCGTTCCTCGATCAGCCCGGCGTCCAGGGTCAGTTCGTCCCGGCAGGCGGCCATGAACGCCTCGTCGTAGCCCCAGTACGCCTTGGAGCGCAGGGCGACGTCGGTGAGCTCGGCCGCCTCGTCGGGACGGGCCGGCCGGAGGTGGATCCGGGGCTGCATGGGGTCTCCGTTCGTACGGGACCGGGGTCACCGCCCGCGCACGGGCGCCCGGTCGGTGAAGGGCTCGCACTCGTGGAAGTCCTGCGGCCGGCGGAAGGTTCCCGGTCGAACCGCACCGTCACGGCTCAGTGGAAGGCGCCGGGCGGCGGTGCCGGGGAGGGCGCGGCGGTCGCGTCGGTGGCCGGGGCCGCGCCGGCCGCGAAGTCGACGAGCGGGCGGCCGTGTTCGACCCGTCCGAGGGCGGCGTCGGTGGCGACCCGGCGGGTCAGCTCGGCGACCGGGAGCGGGGTGTGCGCGGCGGCCAGCACGAGGTTGCCGAAGCGCTTGCCGCGCAGCACGGCCGGGTCGGCGATCAGGCACCGCTCGGGGAAGACCGCGCCCAGGGTGGCGACCTGCGAGCGGGCGAACGGGAGCGCGGAGCCGTCCGTGATGTTCGCGGCGTACCAGCCGCCGGGCGCCAGGGCGCGGGCGGCGAGCGTGGCGAACTCGACCGTGGTGCAGTGCGCCGGCACCCGCGCGCCGGAGAACACGTCCGTGATCACCAGGTCGGCCACGCCCTCCGGGGTGCGCTCCAGCACCTCCCGGGCGTCCGAGCCGCGCACCTTGATCTGCCAGCCGCGGCGCAGCGGCAGTTCGGTGCGGACGAGTTCGGTGAGCGCGGTGTCGATCTCGGCGACCTGCTGGCGGGAGCGCGGACGGGTGGCCGCGACGTAGCGGGCCAGGGTCAGGGCGCCGCCGCCGAGGTGCAGCACGGTGATTGGGCGGCCGGGCGGGGCGACCAGGTCGATCAGATGGCCCAGCCGGCGCTGGTACTCGAAGCCGAGGTGGGCGGGATCGGCGAGGTCCACCATGGACTGCGGGGCGCCGTCGATCAGCAGCGACCAGGCGGCGGAGCGATCGCGGTCGGGACGCAGTTCCGCCAGGCCCGAGTCGACGGGACGGGAGAGCGGGCCCTGGGCGTGGGTACGCCCTTCGGCGCCGGTGGCCGCCTGCTCCACCGCGGTGCGGCCCGGTGAGGTGCGTCCGGCCCTGTTGCTTCGTCCCATCGGGCCATTATCGCCGCCGGACCGGACGTCTCCGGTCGTGAGCCCCGGCCACGGGCTCCGGCCGCGAGCCCCGGCCGTACGCGCCCCGGCCGGCGGCGCCGAGCCCCGAGGGCCGGGTGGGCCGGGTGGGAGAGAAGGGAGGGAGGGACGGGACCGCGGGCGCTCAGAACGGACCGAGGCCGCCCGCCGTGAGCGTGCACGCGGCCTCGCAGAGGGCGGAGCGGAGCACCCAGGCGTCCGTGGGACGGGCCGCGCAGTCGGGGCCGGCGGGGGGCATCACCCAGCGCGGATCGGTGGCGGGCAGGACGAGGGCGCCCGTCGTGCACGAGCTGCCGGGCAGGTGCCAGGTCTCCGAGGTGCCGGCGGGGACGAGGAAGGAGACGGTGCTGCCGTTGCGGCTCTGCAGCACCACCCCGCAGGCCCGGCGCAGCCGCAGGATGTCCACCGCCTCCAGGCCGTGCCGCAGCGCGACCGTCACGGTGTCGTACGCGGCCACCACGGCGCCCTCCTCCCGCGCCGGCCCGGACCCGGCGGTCGGGCCGGCGGCCGTGGCCGGTACCGGCCCCGCGGCCGCCAACCGCCGGCCCGCCGCTCCGGGGCCGCCACCGACGCACGGCACGCGGTCGGCGGGGAGCTCGTCGGCGGACTCGGGCAACAGGGCGGCCACGGCGGCGGCGAGCAGGCCCGCGGCGGCCGGACGGTGGTACTGCGGCACTCCGGTGGCCATCGCGGGCCCTCCTGTCACCTCGTCAGGTCGGAAGCGGCGCCGCCCGGGGGGGTGGGGGTGGGGCGCCCGCTCGGCCGGCCGCAGGCGGTGGACCGGGCGGCGACCTGGCTTCCACGCATCAGGACAACGTGAGGGGCGCGCCCCAGGCCACGGGGCGACTTACAGCAAGGCATGGCATTTCATGGCAGAACCCCGCAACTATGCCCGTTTTGTACCCAATTGACAGCACATAGCCCATGAACTCGCCGTACCGAACCGGTAACTGCGGGTACTGTCGGACCGCACGCCGCACCTCGTACGACCACGGAGCGCAGCATGGCAGCCACCCCACCGGCCGAGCCCAACCGCCCGTCACCCAACACCGTGATGCGTGGGCTACGCGGCGACCGTTCGCCGGGCGAGTTCGCCACCGCGGTCCGCCGGGCGGCCCGGGAGATCGGCGAGCACGTGTCCTGCGACGCCCGCTACGTCGGCCGGGTCGAGGCCGGCGAGATCCGCTGTCCCAACTACGCCTACGAGCGAGTGTTCCGGCACATGTGGCCGGACCGCACCCTGGCCGACCTCGGGTTCGCCCCCCGGACGGCCGTCCGACGCCGCTCGGCGGAAGGCCCCGCGGCACCCGTCGAACCCCCACCGCACCCGGCCGCTCCGGCCGGCCCCGACCCGGCCCGCCCAGAACCGCCGCCCACCGGCCCGCCACCCCGAACGGGCCCGACCCCGCACCCGAACCGACCCCGCACCGACCCGCCCGGCCTCCCCACGGCACCCCAACTCGACCGGTTGTTGCATCAGTTGCCGCACCCGCGCGCACCGCGCTCCACCTCGACCCCGTACGCTGCTCCGCCGTACCCGGCGTCGCACCCGGCGACGCCCGCACCGGATTTGGTACGGCCGGCGAGGCCCGTGACCGCGTCCGGGCGGCCCGGTGGACCGCATCGGGCCGGCGAAGGGCACCGGCCCGACGGGCCGCACCATCTCGACGAGGAGAACGACGACGTGCGTCGCCGTACGTTCCTGACCGGCCTGGCCGGCGGCTCGACCGCCCTGGCCGACGCCATCGGCCTCGACCGGCCCGCCGCGGCCGCCGCCCCGGGCCGGTACACCGCTCCCCCGGCGGGCCCGGCCACCCCGACGGCCCCGGTGACCGCCGGCCCGGCGGCCGACCCGGGCCTGCGGGTCCTGCCCGGCCGCCCCGGCCCGGTGCCGGCCGCGCGCAGGGTCGGCGCGGCCGAGGTGCTCAGTGTCCAGCAGGCCGTGCGCGACATCCGGCTGGCGGACGACGTGCACGGCGCGGACGCGCTGTTCGAGCTGGCCGGTCAGTCGCTGCGCACCGCGTACGTGCTGCTCAACGAGTGCGAGTACAGCGCCGAGACCGAGCGCGACCTGCAGTCCGGCGCCGGTGAACTGGCCATCTCGGTCGGCTGGTTGGCACACGACTCGAACCGGCTGGCGGACGCCCGCTCGTTCTACGCCGAGGCGCTGGCCACCGCCCGGATGGCGGGTGATGCCGCCCTGGAGGCGCACGTCTTCAGCAACGGCGCCTTCCTGGCCCGGGACTCCGGCCGCCCCCGGGAGGCCCTGCGGGCGGCCCAGGCCGGGCAGTCCGCCGCCCGCCACCTGGGCTCCGACCGGCTGCAGTCCCTGCTCGCGATGCGCGAGGCCGGCGGCTGGGCACTGCTCCAGGACCGCGCCGCCTGCGAGCGGGTGCTCTCCCGGGCGTACACGCTGTTCGACCGGGGCCCGTCGGAGGACGACCCGGAGTGGATGTCCTTCTTCGGGGAGGCGGAGATCGCCGGGCTCCAGGCGCAGTGCTGGTCCGCCCTCGGGGACTGGGACCGCGCCAGCGAGCAGGCCGGGCTGGCCATAGCGCTCCAGGACCCGCACTTCGTCCGCAACCGGGTGCTGTACACCGCCGAGCTGGCCCACGACCGGCTCGGCCGGGGCGACCTGGCCGGGGCCGCGGCGCACGGCAGCGCGGCGGTGGCCCTGTTCGAGGAGGTGCGCTCGGCCCGGATCAGGAGCATGCTCGCGGACACCGCCGACCGGCTGCGGACGCACCGGGCGGTGCCGGAGGTCGGCGGCTTCCTGACCGCGTACGACCTGGCGACGGCGGCCTGAGGCGCGCCCGTCCTCCCCCGGCGGTCCGTCAGGGGGAGGGCGGGCGGCGGGCGTCAGTGCTGCCCGAGGTCCTGCAGGTGGGCGAGGTCGTTCCAGACCTCCACGGCCGGCGCGCCGTACTCCCAGCTGAGCACGGAGAGCGCGGCGGTGCCGAGCTTGAAGCGCTGCGCGTACTCGGGCGGCAGGCCGAGCCAGCGGGCGGTGAGGATGCGCAGCAGGTGGCCGTGGGCGAAGAGCACCACGTCACGGTCGGCGCCGTGCATCACGGTGGTGTCGTGCGCGGGCACGCCGTGCTCCTCGTTGAGGCCCGCCAGGAAGGCGTCCACCCGGGCGGCGACCTCGGAGAGCTTCTCGCCGCCGGGCACGCCGTCGCGCCAGATCAGCCAGCCCGGGTGGTCGGTGTCCCGGATGTCGTGGCCGGTGCGGCCCTCGTACCGGCCGTAGTCCCACTCCAGCAGCTCGGGGCGGTCCACCGCGCGGTCGCCGAACCCGGCCAGGACGCAGGTCTCCCGGGCCCGGTCCAGCGGGCTGGTGTAGACGAGGGCGTCCGGGAGTCCGTTCCAGGGGGCCGCGGCGAGACGGGCGCCGAGGGCCCGGGCCATCGCGCGGCCCTCCTCGGTGAGCGGGATGTCGGTACGGCCGGTGTGGCGGCCGGTGGCCGACCAGTCGGTCTCGCCGTGGCGGACCAGCACGATTCGGGCGGGCATGGCGGAGCTCCTCGCTGCGGGGCGGTGGCAATGGTCGCGGCTCTCACCATCGAGCACCGGGGCTCCATGATCCCTCACCCCGCCCGCCCGCACTCCACGAGGGCGAGCGGGGGCGGGAGCAGGGGCCCGCCTCCGCCGGCCCGCCCCGCCGGGAACGTCCGGGCCCTCCGGGAACGTCCGGGGCCCTCCGGGAACGTCCCGAGCGCAGCCTTCACCCCGGATTGTCGGACCCGGGTGCGACACTGGGCCGCACCATGAACGTCTCGACGAACGTCACGTCCGGCGGGCGCCCTGAGCCGCTCGCCCAGCGGCTCGCCGAGCTGCGCGGTCCCGCCCCGCAGCGCAGCCTGAACGCCCGCTCCCTCGCCGCGCTCGCCGCCAATCCGGGCTGCCACCGCCGCGCCGTGCTCGATGCCGCCGGGGTCGACAAGTCGGCCCTGGCCGGCCGGCTCGGACGGCCCGCGCCATTCGGCCAGTCGCCGTTCGCCATAGCCCGCGGCGTGATCTTCGAGTCGCGGCTGAAGGAGGACGACTACGCGGCGCTGCTGGAGCCGCTGCGCCGGAGCCTCGGCCTGCCCGCGGACGGCGCAGTCCCGCTCGCCGTCCCCGATCTGCTGCGCCGCTCCGGCCCGGCGGTACGGGCGGAGCGCACGCTCGCCGCGCTCGCCGAGGCGGTTGCGGCCCCGGAGACCTGGACGCTGCTGGACCATCCGATGCTGCGGCTGGACGTGGCCGGCAGCTCCGCCTACCTGGAGCCGGACGCCGTCGTGGTGCACCAGGGCCGGTGCACGGTGGTCGAGATCAAGTCCTTCCCGGTGCTGGACGGCAGCGCGGACCCGGCCAAGGTCGGCGCCGCCGCCCGGCAGGCCGCGGTGTACGTGCTGGCGCTCCAGGAGGCGGCCGCCGCGCTGGCCGGCCGGGAGGCCGAGGCCGACCCGTACACGGAGCAGCGGCTGCCGGGCAGCCCGCGGCTGAGCGTGCTGCTGGTCTGCCCGAAGGACTTCGGGAACCGGCCGACGGCGGTGGCGGTGGACGTGCGCCGGGAGCTGGCCACCACGCGCCGCCAGCTGAGCCGGATGACCGGGATCGGACGGCTGCTGGAGGCGCTGCCGCCGGGCGCGAGCTTCGACCTGGCGCCGGACGAGGCGGGGGTGCCCACCCGGCCGGCGGAGGAGCTGGCCGCGGCGGTCGAGGCGGTGCCGGCCGCGTACAGCCCGGACTGCCTGTCCACCTGCGAGCTGGGTTTCCACTGCCGGGCCCGGGCCCGCTGCGACGACCGGGTGGAGCAGCTGGGCCGGGGGGCACGCGGCGAGCTCGGCAGCATCCGTACGGTGACCGGGGCGCTGGCCGCCGCGTACGGCGAGGCCGGGCCCGCCGCCGCGGGAACGGCCGAGGACGCCCCGGGCACCGGGACCGCCGACGCGGCCGGCGACACCACCGAGGCGGTCGACCGCCTCGCGTACGCGGCGGCGCTGCGGGCCGAGGCGCTCGCCGCCGCCGGGCTCCCGACGGCAGGACCGGCGGGACCGACCGCAGGAGCGGTGACGGCAGCGGTGACAGGACCGACCGCAGCAACGGTGACAGGACCGGTGGGAGCCGCCCGATGAGCCTGCTCACCACCCTCGCCCGGCTGGAGGCCGTCCGCAGCGGCCGGGCCGAGCCGCTCGCCACCGTCCGGCACCGGCACCTGTCGGACCGCCCGATGGTCGTCGTGCCGCTGGCCGCCGCCGGTGAGGCGGGCGCGCCGCTGGCCGTGCTGCTGGGCACCGACCGGGAGGCGCCGCGGCTGCACCTGGTGCCGCAGCCGCTGAACCGCACCCTGCGCTTCGACTACCTGGCCGAACTGGCCGCCGACCTGCTGCCGTACCTGGAGTCCTTCGGCGAGGACGTCGAGCGGATCGAGGGCTCCGAGAAGGACCCGGAGACCGGCGAGAAGACCGAGGTGGTGCGGGAGCTGTGCGCCGACGCCCCGCAGCTGATCGTGCCGAACGTCGCCGCCGTGCGGCACCTGGCGCTGCTGGGCCGCTCCACGCGCTTCCGCCGCACGATCGAGGACGACGAGCCGGGGCCGTACCCGGCGCCGGCCCGGGTGCCGCTGCTGGGCCGCTGGCTGACCCACCTGACCGACCGCGCCCAGGTGCCCGGCAGCAGCCTGCTGCTGCCGATGACCGGGCTGCTGGCCCGGCACTGGGCGACCGGCCAGAGCCACCTGGAGGACCAGCACCTCGCCGCCCTGCTCGCCTGGCACACCGCGCCGGAGGGCACGCACGGCTCCCTGGCGGCCGAGCGGGCGGAGTCCACCCGGGACGCCGCCGGGCAGCTGCTGCACCCGCCGGCCGGGCCGACCACCGATCCGCGCTTCGACGAGCTGGTGCTCGCGCCGGCGATCGCGCGGTACGACGCCGCGGTCTCCGTCCTGCTGGGCGCCGACCCGACCGGGGCCGAGCCGGCCCGGGCGGCGGTCAAGGGCGCGGTCGAGCAGCTGCACGTGGTGCTGGAGCGGGTGCTGCTGCCCACCTGGCGGGACGTCTGGACGGGGCTGGACCTGCTGCGGGCGCTGCCGCCGGCCGCGCACCTGGATGAGCGCTGGACGGGCGACCGCTGGTCGTACACCGGCCACCGGGACCGCCTGGCGGCGGGCGAGCCGCCGCAGCCGCGGCAGGACGACGCGGTGACGGCCGCCCGCAAGCTGGCCCAGCGCGAGCGCGAGCAGGCCCGGCTGGAGGTCCAGGAGGCGCTGGACGACCCGCTGGCGATGGCCGGGCACCGGCTGGCCGGCGAGGCGTTCGCGGGCGAGGTCGTCGAGGTGGTGCCGGACTGGGACACCTCCGGCCGCTCGCCCAAGCCGCGCCCGCTGGTGACCGTGCGCACCGCCGACCGGCCGCACGCCGACCTCGGCCGGGAGGCGCACCGCGCGTACGCCGAGAAGTCGCAGAAGGCGGTGATCGCGGAGGCCGACCCGGAGGGCGGGACGGTCACCGTGCGGATCACCTCGGGCATGGGCAACGGCAGGGAGCCCAAGCCGGGCAGCCTGCCCGAGGTGGGCGACCGGGTCACCTTCACGCTGTTCGAACTGACGGTCCGGCAGGCGGCTCCGCTGCCCGAGCCGGACGACACCCCGTGGACGCACGGCGGCCCGCCGGGCGCCGACGCGCTCCCCGGCCCC
>NZ_JBSGFD010000137.1:0-24189 GCF_053603215.1 Kitasatospora sp. NPDC004240
TCGTGCGCGAGGTCTACGGCGGCGAGCCCTACGTCGAGGAGCGCCACCGCCACCGCTACGAGGTGAACAACGCCTACCGCGCCGACCTGGAGAAGACCGGCCTGCAGTTCTCCGGCCTCTCCCCGAAGGGCGACCTGGTCGAGTACGTCGAGTACCCGCGCGAGGTCCACCCCTACCTGGTCGCGACCCAGGCCCACCCGGAGCTGAAGTCCCGTCCGACCCGCCCCCACCCGCTCTTCGCGGGCCTGGTCAAGGCGGCCATCGAGATCAAGACCGCCACCGCCGAGTAGTCGGCGACCGGTCCGGTGACCGAACGGCGGCCCCGCGATTCCCGCGGGGCCGCCGTTCGGCGTTATAGATTGTGTCGTACTGACGAAAAGGGGAGAGCGATGGACGACCGGAAGATCTTCGACGTGGCCGAGGAGTGGGAGGTCCGGGGCAGCGAGACGCCGTTCCAGGGGCGGGTCACCGGCGTCCGCACCGAGGAGGTCCGGATGCCCGACGGCGCGTGGGCCCGCCGCGACTACCAGCTCCACCCCGGCTCGGTCTCCGTGCTCGCCCTCGACGACCAGCAGCGGGTGCTGGTGCTGCGCCAGTACCGCCACCCCGTGCGCCAGCGCCTGTGGGAGCTGCCGGCCGGCCTGCTGGACGTCCCGGGGGAGAACCCGCTGCACGCCGCCCAGCGCGAGCTGTACGAGGAGGCGCACTGCAAGGCCGGCACCTGGCGGGTGCTGGTCGACTTCTACACCTCCCCGGGCGGCACCGACGAGGCCCTGCGGATCTTCCTCGCCACCGACCTCGCCGAGGCCGAGGGCGAGCGCTACGCCGCCCACGGGGAGGAGCTGGAGATCGAGACCGCCCGGGTGCCGGTCGCCGAGCTGATCCGGCTGATCCAGGCCGGCGAGCTGCACAACCCCACCCTGATCGCCGGGACCCTCGCCGTGCACGCCGCCCTCACCGGCCCCGGCGGCCTGGACGCGCTGCGCCCGGCGGACGCGCCCTGGCCGGCCCGCCCGTACGACGGCTGACCGGCGCGGGCCGGCGGGCGGTCGGCGTATCCGGCTCCGCTCGTTCGGCCGGTTCGGTGGGCTCCGCTCGTTCGGCGGGCTCGGCCCGCCCGGTCGGTCTGGTCCGCCCGGCCGGTTCGGTCCGTTCGGATCGTTCCGCCGGGAGAAGTGACCCCGTGTCCGGGGAACCTATCGGCGGGTCGGTCCGTGGTTGATCCGCGGGGGTGATTTACCGGTTCGTACGACCGGATGTCACCCCCGCTGCGCCGGACGGTCGAACTACGCTTCGCACCAGGCCGCCCGCCCAGGGCCGCCTCCGCTGGGCGCCGGAACGACAGGTCGGGAGTGGCACGGGTGGCGAGGAAGACGGCGACGATGGACGCACGGCCCGAGGTGGACGGCCCCGGCCCGCAGCGGCTGCCCGCCGCCCCCACGCTGTTCGTCGGACGGCGGGGCGAACTCGCCGCCCTGCGGGCCGCCGCCGCCCGCCCGGCCGAGGGCCGCTCCACCGTCCTGGTGCTGGCCGGCCGTCCCGGCTCCGGGCGCACCACCCTCGCCGTGCGCTTCGCCGTCACCGTCGCCGCCGACTACCCCGACGGGGTGCTGTTCGCCCGCCTCTCCACCCCCGACGGCACCCGGGTGCCACCCGCCCGGGCCGCCCGCCGGCTGCTGGAACAGCTCGGCGAGGACACCTCCGGCCTCCCGTTGTCCGGCGGCGCCGAGGACGGCCGCGACGAGCCCGCCTGCGTGGCCCTGCGCGAGGCGCTCGCCGGGCGCCAGGCCCTGCTGCTGCTGGACGACGTCCGCGACGCCGGCCAGCTGTGGCCGCTGCTCGCCGACGAGCCCGGCTGTCTGGTGGTCGCCACCACCGCCGGGCCGCTCACCGGGATCGAGGACATCGACCCCTGCATCCTCGGCGGCCTCGACCGCCCGGCCGCCTCGGAACTCCTCGCCGACCTGGTCGGCGGCACCCGGATCGCCGCCGACCCGGTGGGTGCCGCGGACCTCGCCGAGGCCTGCGGCTCCGGCCCGGCCGCGCTGCGGCTGATGGCCGGGTGGCTGCGCGGCAACGGCAAGGCGGCGGTCACCGACGCGGCCCGTGAGCTGGCCGGGGTCACCGGCGCGGCGGCCGCCGACGGGAAGGCGGCGGGCGGCGGCGCCCGTACGGGACGGGCGGGGAAGGCGGGCCGTACGGGCCCCGCGGGCGGCGCGCCCGGCGCGAACGGTTCGAACGGGGCGAACGGTTTGAACGGGGCGAACAGCGCCGAGGGAAACGGCGGGAAGGCGGCCGGAGGAAAGGGGACACCGCCGGCGAAGGGAAAGGGGACAGGCGCCGAGCCCGTCGCCGCCCAGGGCCCGGCGGCCTCCGCCGGGGCCGAGGAGCCGGCGGACGGGGCGGCCACCGACCCGGCCGACTGGGTGCCGCCCGGTCCCGAGCCGGCCGAGCCCGTCCCGGTGCCCGACAACGACCCGCTGACCGGCGCCTTCACCCTCACGTACGCCACGCTGCCGGCCGCCCAGGCGCGGATGCTGCGGGTGCTCACCCTGGCCCCGGCGCAGACCGCCGACCTGCGTACGGCCTCCGCCCTGGTCGGCTGCCCGGCCCCCGAGGCGGCCGCGACGCTGGCCGCGCTCGCCGAACGGGAGCTGCTGGGGAAGGAGCCGCCGGCCGCCGACGGCACGCCCCGCTACCGGGTACCCGGGCGGCTGTACCCGCGGCTGGTCCGGCTGCGGGAGAGCGAGGACCGGCCCACCGAGACCGAGCTGGCCCGGGCCCGGTTGCTGGAACGGCTGGTCCGGCTCACCGACGCGGCGCGGGCCCTGCTGGACCCGGCCGCGGGCCCCGGCCCCGACCCGCTGCCCGGGCCGCTGCGGCTGCGCTCCGCCGTCCAGGCCCGGCAGTGGCTGCTCGGCGAGCGCGACCAGCTGCTCGGCGCCGTCGCGGACGCCATCGGCCAGGGCGACCTCGACGGTTCGGCGGGCCGGCTGGTCACCGCGCTGCTGCGGGCCCTGCCGCTGACCGGCGCCGCCGCGCCGGCCGACCTGTACCAGCTGCACGAGCTGGTGCTCACCGTCGCCGAACGCGGCGGCGCGCACCGCCGGGCGGCCGCCGCGCTGCTCAACCTGGGCGACCTGCAGTCCGCCGCGGACCGCTGGGAGCACGCGGTCGAGCACTACCGGGCGGCCCTGGAGCACGCCCGGACGGCCGAGGACGAGGCCGCCTGCGCCCGGGCCCTGGAGGGCGCGGCCGGCGGTTACCGGGCGCTCGGCGACGCGGTGCGCGCCGCCGACTTCTACGGCCGGGCGCTCGCCCTGCGGCAGTCGGCGGGGGACCGGCCGGCCGAGGCCCGGCTGCTCGCCCGGGTGGCGGAGGCGCACACCGCGCAGCGCCGCTTCGACGAGGCCGAGCGGGAGTACCGGGCGTCGCTGGCGGTGCTGCGCCGGGTGGGCGACGAGCGCGGTCTGCGGGTGGTCGGGGCCGCCCTCGCGGAGCTGCGGGAACGCCTGGAGGAGGGCTGGTGACGGGCCTCGCGGGGCGTGTCGCCGGGGTCCCGGAGACGGGTGCGCTCCGGGTGCCGAGGACCGGTTTCGGAGTAAAGTCAGATTTGCCCGGTTAGGGCGTCTTTGACAGGAAGATCGTCCGGGAAGCCTACGAACCTGCCAACGCGTCCGGCAAATTTATTCACTTTGGAAGGCTGACACGCCGCCTGGGCTTCATTACACTCGAACTCAGTCGCGCAGCGATACGTGCCCCGGCGTACCCGGAGGCTTCCCCACGTGCGCGTCGCCCGCCGGTCTTCTCCGGTAGGGACCCCCATGGCAAGAGGACGTGTTTAGCCGTGAAGGTCGGCATCCCCCGCGAGGTCAAGAACCACGAGTACCGCGTGGCCATCACGCCCGCCGGCGTGCATGAGCTGGTCCGCAACGGACACGAGGTCTACATCGAGGACAACGCCGGTGTCGGCTCCTCGATCCCCAACGAGGAGTACGTGGCCGCCGGCGCCACCATCCTCCCCACCGCCGACGAGGTGTGGGCCACCGCCGACCTGCTGCTGAAGGTCAAGGAGCCCATCGCCCAGGAGTACCACCGTCTGCGCAAGGGTCAGACCCTCTTCACGTACCTGCACCTGGCGGCCGACCGTGCCGGCACCGACGCGCTGGTCGCCTCCGGCACCACCGCCATCGCGTACGAGACCGTGCAGCTCGCCAACGGCGCCCTGCCGCTGCTCGCCCCGATGTCCGAGGTCGCGGGCCGGCTGGCCCCGCAGGTCGGCTCGTACCACCTGATGCGTCCGGTCGGCGGCCGCGGCGTGCTGCCCGGTGGCGTGCCCGGCACCCACCCGGCCAAGGCCGTCGTCATCGGCGGTGGCGTCTCCGGCTGGCATGCGGCCACCATCGCCATCGGCATGGGCTACGACGTGACCCTGCTCGACCGCGACATCAACAAGCTGCGCGAGGCCGACAAGATCTTCGGCACCAGCATCAAGGCGATCGCCTCCAACTCCCTGGAGCTGGAGAAGGCCGTCCTGGAGGCCGACCTGGTCATCGGCGCCGTGCTGATCCCGGGCGCCAAGGCCCCCAAGCTGGTCACCAACGAGCTGGTCTCCCGCATGAAGCCGGGTTCCGTGCTCGTCGACATCGCCATCGACCAGGGCGGCTGCTTCGAGGACTCCCGTCCGACCACGCACGCCGAGCCGACCTTCCCGGTCCACAACTCGGTCTTCTACTGCGTGGCCAACATGCCGGGCGCCGTCCCGAACACCTCCACCTACGCGCTGACCAACGCGACGCTGCCGTACGTCGTCGAGCTGGCCAACCGCGGCTGGAAGGACGCCCTGCGTCGCGACCCGGCGCTGGCCAAGGGCCTCAACGTGCACGAGGGCCAGATCACCTACGCCGCCGTCGCCGAGGCGTTCGGCCTGGAGTCGGTCGCCCTGGAGAGCGTCCTCGCCTGAGGTCGCCCCTGACCGGTGTCCGCCCGGCTGGCAGTGTTCGCCGGACGCGGACCCCGGACGCGGACCGGTGGCGGGTGCGACCCGTCCGTGCCGGGGTTCGGTCCCCTGAGGTCCGTTCTCCTTCGGGGCCCGTTCCCCCGGCCGGGGTCTCCCCCCGTCTCCCGTAACACCATCCGACCGGAGCGGCGCGCGGCTGTGACGCCGCCGCTCCGGGGCCGGCCGTCCCGCGCTGGACGGCTCCGTCGGCCCCCGACCCGTTCCCCTCGGGCCGGGGGCTTCGGCATGCCCGGTGACGACACCTTTAACGCGGGCTTAAACGGTCGGGTCGTTGTGTCGTCAATTTCTGTGGGTCGCGTCACCCGACCACAGAAACGTTAGGGTCAAGGGCCCGTCCATCCCTTGACAGAGGGTGGCCCGATAGTCGACACATCATGCCCACTACCGTGGATTGTGTTGCTGCGAACGCCTGGAACGGCCTAGAGTCGCAAACCGTCGGCATGCTGCCACGCTGACGAATCGACATAGAGTCCTGGATGCCCAAGGAGGTAAGACGACTTGTGAATGAGTCGACATTTGCTCCCGGGGGTGGTCAGCCAGGACTGGCGGAGCACGCCGCCGGCCAGACGAGTGTGGAGCCCGGGGCCCGGCAGCCCTCCGTGGGATCGGCCGAGGTCGGCTCGGTCGCCCTCCGTACTTTCGAAGCACGCCAGAACACAGCACAGGTGACCACGGTGACCGACTACGACGCCGACCTGCCGGCCCACGGCCTGGCCTACGGCGAGTTCGCCTACGGCGCCTACGACGACCCGGACGCCGAGTACGAGCCGGATCCGGAGTACGCCGCGACCCTGGCCCCCGACGCCGCGCGCCAGCGCCGCGAGCGCGTGGGGCCCACCGGCCGTCCGCTCCCGTACTTCCCGATCCCCGCGCCGGTGGCCGAGCACGGCCCCGCGCAGATCATCGCGATGTGCAACCAGAAGGGCGGCGTCGGCAAGACCACGTCGACCATCAACCTGGGCGCCGCGCTGGCCGAGTACGGCCGCCGGGTGCTGCTCGTCGACTTCGACCCCCAGGGCGCGCTCTCGGTCGGCCTCGGCGTCAACCCGATGGAGCTCGACGTCACCGTCTACAACCTGCTGATGGAGCGGGGCCTGACGGCCGATGAGGTGCTGCTGAAGACCGCGGTGCCGGGGATGGACCTGCTCCCCTCCAACATCGACCTGTCCGCCGCCGAGGTGCAGCTGGTCAGCGAGGTGGCCCGGGAGTCCGCGCTGGCGCGCGCCCTGAAGCCGCTGCTGCCCGACTACGACTACGTCATCATCGACTGCCAGCCCTCGCTGGGTCTGCTGACGGTCAACGCGCTGACGGCCGCTCACAGCGTCATCGTCCCGCTGGAGTGCGAGTTCTTCGCCCTGCGCGGCGTCGCGCTGCTCACCGAGACCATCGAGAAGGTCTGCGAGCGGCTCAACCCCGAACTGCGCCTGGACGGCATCCTGGCCACCATGTACGACTCGCGCACCGTGCACAGCCGCGAGGTGCTGGCCCGTGTGGTCGAGGCCTTCGGCGAGCACGTCTTCCACACCGTCATCGGGCGGACCGTGCGCTTCCCCGAGACCACCGTGGCCGGTGAGCCGATCACCACGTACGCGACCAACTCGGTCGGGGCCGCCGCCTACCGCCAGCTCGCCAGGGAGGTGCTCGACCGGTGCCGCCCCGCCGAGTGAGTCTCCCGGGTGCCGACGAGCTGTTCCGGACCACCGGCGGGATGGCGCTGTCGCCGTCCCTCGCGCCGCGTCCGGCCGCCGAGGCGCCCAGACCGGAGACCGCACGGGCCGCCGACGGCACGGACGGGAACGGTGGCGGTGCCCACGGCGCCGGTGTCCACGGTGAGGGTGGCCAGGGCGACGGCGGTCAGGGTGCGGGTGGTCAGGGTGCCGGTGTTCACGGTTCCGGTGGCTACGGCGCAGGTGTTCACGGTGCCGGGACGGGCGCCGCGGAGGAGGCCGCCGGCGAGGCCGGCCAGCCGCGCGAGCGCCGTCCCGAGCAGGACCGCTCCCCGTACGCCCCTCGGACGGGCCAGACCGGTGCGGTGCCCGCACCCGCGCAGCCGGTCGTCCCGCAGGTCCCGCCGGTCGTGCGGCAGTCCGCCGCCGGCGCCCCCAAGGCCGCGCCCGCCGGCCGTGCCGCCGTGCCGCCGGCCACCACCCGGCACGCCGCCGCCGAGGACCCGGCCGCCGCGGGCCGCGCCCGTCCGCGAGGCCGTGCCCCGCGCCGCCCGAGCGGCCGCGAGCGGCACGACGAGAAGATCACCGTGTACGTGTCGGCCGAGGAGCTCATGGACCTCGAGCACACCCGGCTGGTGCTGCGCGGCGAGCACGGGCTCGCGGTCGACCGCGGGCGCATCGTCCGCGAGGCCATCGCGGTGGTGCTGGCCGATTTGGAGCAGCGCGGCGAGGCGAGCATCCTGGTGCGGCGGCTGCGCGGGCGCTGAGCGCCCCTGACGGGGCGTGCGCGGCCTCCTGGGCGCGCCGGGGCCCCGTCGGAGGCTCCCGGGCTTCCCGGGGGCGTACGCGGGCCTGTGCGGGGGCGTACGCGGGCCTGTGCGGGGGCGTACGGGGCTTGTGGAGGCGCGCGGGCCTGCTTGGGCGCTTGCCTTTGCGCCCGGCGCTCGTACCTGGCTTCGCACCCGGCCCCGCGTCCTCCGCGGCGTGGCGTGGTGCGGGCGTGATGCGGGCGCGTGCCAGCACGGTGCCGGCGCGGCGTGTCGGCGGCCCCTGTGGGGGCCGCCCGGCGGGGCCGGGTGAAGATGGACCGTCATGCCGAACGTCCCCGAACCCTCCGTTCCCTCCACCGGCCCCGCTCCCGTCGCCGCCCCTGTCATGGCCCCGGTCACGGCCCCCGCCGTGGCTTCCGTGACGGCCTCGGCGGATGAGGGGCGCGGTGGCTTCCGGGTGCGGCTGGAGAACTTCGAGGGCCCGTTCGACCTGCTGCTGAGCCTGATCGCGAAGCACCGGATGGACGTCACCGAGGTGGCGGTGGCGACCGTCACCGATGAGTTCCTGGCGCACATCCGCGCCATGGGCCCGGACTGGGACCTCGACGCCGCCACCGAGTTCCTGGTGGTCGCCGCGACCCTGCTCGACCTCAAGGCCGCCCGGCTGCTGCCCGCCGCCGAGGTCGACGACGAGGAGGACCTCGCGCTGCTGGAGGCCCGCGACCTGCTGTTCGCCCGGCTGCTGCAGTACCGGGCGTACAAGCGGGCCGCCGCGCTGTTCGGCGAGCGCTGGGCCGCCGAAATGCTGCGCCGCCCCCGGACGGTCGGCCTGGAGCCCCGGCACGCCGAGCTGCTGCCCGAGGTGGTCATCACGGTCGGCGCGGAACGGCTGGCCGAGCTGGCGGCCCGGGCGATGGCGCCCAAACCCCGGCCGGTCGTCTACGTCGACCACATCCACACCCCGCCGGTCAGCGTCCGCGAACAGGCCGGGCTGGTCGTCGGCCTGCTCACCGAGCTGGGCGAGGCGACCTTCCAGCGGCTGGTCGCCGACGCGCCGGACACGCTGGTGGTGGTCGCCCGCTTCCTGGCGCTGCTGGAGCTGTACCGGGAGCGGGTGCTCGACTTCGACCAGTCCGAGGCGCTCGGCGACCTGCTGGTGCGTTGGGTGGCCGAGGAGGGGCACGGGCCGGTGGCGGTGTCGGACGAGTTCGAGTCGGACGGGGCGGGGGCTGCGGGGGGTTCGGCTTCGGCTTCGGCTTCGGAGGGTTCGGGGGGTGCGGGGGCTGCGGGCTCGGGGGGTTCCGGTGCGGCGGTGAGTGAGGCGGAGGGTCGATGAGCGCTGGTGCGGGGACGGGCGGACGGCCGGTGCGGCGGCCCCTCGGGGTGCCCGGGCAGCCCCGGGCGGAGGAGTGGCTGGAGCCGGCGGTGGGGCCGGTGGTGGGGCCGGCGGGGGCTCCCGAGGTCGTTCGGGAGACGGCCGAGGCCCCCGAGTCGGCCGAGTCGGCCGAGCCGGCCGCTCCGGAGGCCGTGCAGGTCGCCCAGGCAGTGCAGGCCGTGCAGGTCGTGCACCAGAAGTCGGCCCCGCCGACTTCCGGCGTCCGGCCCGCCGAGGAGCTCGCGGTGGTCGAGGGGCCGGAGCCGGGCGGGGAGCCGGAGCCGGGCGGGGAGCCGGAATCGGACGGGGTGTCGCTGCGGCCGGCGCTGGAGGCGATCCTGATGGTCGTGGACGAACCTGCCACCGAGGTGCACCTGGCCTCCGTCCTGGAGCGCCCCCGGGCCGAGGTCGCCGCCGCGCTGCGCGAGCTGTCGGCCGAGTACACCGCGCAGGGCCGGGGCTTCGACCTGCGGTTGGTGGCCGGCGGCTGGCGGTTCTACACCCGCGCGGAGTGCGCGCCGGCCGTGGACCGCTTCGTCCTGGACGGCCAGCAGGCCCGGCTCACCCAGGCCGCGCTGGAGACGTTGGCGGTGGTCGCGTACCGGCAGCCGGTGTCCAGATCACGTGTATCCGCCGTCCGTGGTGTGAACTGCGACGGTGTGATGCGTACCCTGGTACAGCGAGGACTGGTGGAAGAGGCCGGATCCGAGCCCGAAACAGGTGCGATCCTGTATCGGACGACGAACTACTTCCTGGAACGGATGGGGCTCCGCGGCTTGGACGAGCTGCCGGAGCTCGCTCCCTTCCTGCCCGAGGTCGACGACGTGGAAGCGGAGTCCCTGGAGGGCACGATGATCGCGGAGGCGGTCGCCGCCGCTGCCGCGCAGGCCGCCGGCGGCAGTGGCGAGGCCGATCGGGCTGCGCCTTGATCGGCAGGGGGTTGTGAGGTCGGCCGAAACGACCGCACATCCCAGACGGAACGACGTACGGACACTTTGATGCGTAGCAGTGGCAACGGCAGGAACAGCGGCGGCGGAAGCGGCCGGGGCGGACAGGGCGGGGCCCGGGGAGGCGGCTCCTACGGGGGCGGCGGTTCCTACGGCGGCGGCCGCGGCGGGTCGGGCGGGGGTTCGCGCGGCGGCTCGGGCGGCTCCTACGGCTCCGGCGGCGGCTCGTACGGCTCCGGCGGGGGTTCGCGGGGTGGCTCGGGTGGCTCCTACGGCTCGGGCGGCGGTTCGCGGGGTGGCTCGGGCGGCGGCTCCTACGGTTCGGGCGGTTCGCGGGGTGGCTCCTACGGCTCCGGCGGCGGTTCGCGGGGGCGGGACGACCGGCGCGATGACCGTCGGGACGACCGCCGCGACGACCGGCGCTACCCCGACCGTCCGCTGCGCCCCGAGGAGCGTCGCTACGACCGCCCCGAGTACGGCGGCGGCCCCAACGCCACCCCGGCCCGCGGCGGCTACACCGGGCGCCGGCCCGGTCCGGCCCCGCGTCCGCGCAAGGAGGGCCAGGGCGCCCCGGGTGACCCGCGCCGCCAGCCGCAGCGTTCGCGCGAGCTCCAGGCGCGGATCGAGGACGCCGTCCTCGCCCGCCACGACAAGCCGGCCGTGAAGCTGCCCAAGACCTTCGGCGAGCCCGAGGGCGAGCGCCTGCAGAAGGTGCTGGCCCGGGCCGGCGTCGGCAGCCGCCGCGCCTGCGAGGAGCTGATCGAGCAGGGCCGCGTCGAGGTCAACGGCCGACCGGTGACCGAGCAGGGCAAGCGGGTCGACCCGGTCAAGGACGAGATCAAGGTGGACGGTCTGACCGTCGCCACCCAGTCGTTCCTGTTCTTCGCGCTGAACAAGCCGGCCGGCGTGGTCTCCACCATGGAGGACCCGGACGGTCGCCAGTGCCTCGGCGACTACGTGACCAACCGGGAGACCCGGCTGTTCCACGTCGGCCGCCTGGACACCGAGACCGAGGGCATCATCCTGCTCACCAACCACGGCGAGCTGGCCCACCGCCTCACCCACCCCAAGTACGGCGTGACCAAGACCTACCTGGCCGCCATCCAGGGGCCGATCCCGCGTGACCTGGGCAAGCAGCTGGCCAAGGGTGTCGAGCTGGAGGACGGCTACGCCCGTGCGGACAGCTTCAAGGTGATCTCCAACGTCGGTAAGAACTACCTGGTCGAGGTGACCCTCCACGAGGGTCGCAAGCACATCGTCCGCCGGATGCTTGCCGAGGTGGGCTTCCCGGTCGAGAAGCTGGTGCGCACCCACTTCGGCCCGATCGCCCTGGGCGACCAGAAGTCGGGCTGGCTGCGCCGCCTGACCAACCCGGAGGTCGGCCAGCTGATGCACGAGGTCGGGCTGTAACGGTCGGCGAACGGTCGCGAGCGGCCGGCGAGCACGGTCTGTAGACCGGTCTGCATATTTTGGGGTCCGCCCCGGATATGTGGACCGGTCTACATATTTCTGGCTCGCGATGTTCCTGGTTCGTGCGCCGCGCCGCCGTGTCGCAAAGGCGCCGCGGCGCGCCAAGCCGCCGTGCTCTGCGCTGCCAAATCGCGGCGCCACCGTGCCATCGCCCCTACCGTGCCGCGCCGCGGACCTCGAAGTAGACCGGTCTACATAATTTCGGGCCCGCTCCAACTTCTGTAGACCGGTCTACATATTCCCCCGAGGCTGCGCTCCGTCCGGCGGTCCAGCGGCCCGCCGCCGGCCTCTCGCCAGTAGACCGGTCTACATATTTCCGCGCCCGCACCATCAATCAGTAGACCGGTCTGCATATTTTCCCCGGGCGAGGCCTTCCCCGCCGGGTGGCGGGGGAGGCCCTCACGCCGTTCGGCGGGGGTGCGGGGCGGTGGAGTGGGGTGAGTGGTGCCGAAGCTGTGAAACGGGACGCATCGGCAGGTCAGCCGCTTGTCAGCGCCATGATCCGTGGCAGAGGATTGCCACCGGTCCACGACCCGCCCGGTGGCGGGAATGCGCCATGCCCGGCGCCGGGACGAGAGGCGAACGGGGAGCGGCTTCGTGTCCGATGCACCACTCAGCGCGCTGGGACTGGCCGAGCCGGACGGGCAGGTCTATGCCGCGCTGGTGGCCAACCCGCAGTCGACGGCCGAGGACCTGGCCGAACAGTGCGGCCTGACGCTCCAGCAGAGCGCTCGCGCCCTGGACCGGTTGGCCCAGCAGGGCATGGCGACCCGGGCGCCCGTGGACCGCCGCCGCTTCCTGCCGGTCGCCCCCGACGTGGCGATCGGCACCCTGATAGGCCACCGCGAGTCGGAGCTGCGGCACGCCCGGGCCGAGATGCACCGCCTGATGGACGCCTTCCGCGAGGCCTCGCGCTACACAGACCCGGCGCACTCGGTGGAGGTGCTCACCGGCGGTGAGGCGATCGCCCAGCGGCTGGAGCACATCACCGAGACCAGCCAGTACCAGGTGCGCGGCTTCGACTGCCCGCCGTACATCCAGGACCCGGTGGCCAACATCCCGTTGCAGCGCGATCGGATGAAGGAGGGCCTGCGGTTCCGGACCATCTACGACCGGGAGGCGGTGGCCTGGCCGGGGCGGCTGGAGAAGAACATCCTGGTCGGCGTCGCGGACGGCGAGGAGGCCCGGGTCCGTCCGGTGCTGCCGATGAAGATGATGATGTCGGACGACCGGATGGCCATCATCCCGATCAGTTCCGGTGACAGCGTGCTGGACGCCGCGTACGTGATCCACCCCTCGGCGCTGCTGCAGGCGCTGGACACGCTGTTCGAGGCGGAGTGGGAGCGGGCCGTGCAGCTCCAGGCGGCGCTGGGCGCGGAGGACGGCGCACTGGAGCCGGAGGCCGACCACCGCAAGCTGCTGGGCCTGCTGGCGGCGGGCCTGACCGACGAGTCGATCGCCCGTTCGCTCGGCTGGAGCGCCCGCACCACCCAGCGCCGGCTGCAGAGCCTGATGCGCGAGCTGGGCGCCACCACCCGCTTCCAGGCCGGCATGGCGGCCCGGGAGCGGGGGTGGCTGTGAGGCCGCGCTGAGGTCCCGTCAACGACCGGGCCGGCGTCAGCTCCAGGGGGTCAGGCTCGCCCACCGTCCGTCCGGGCCGCGCTCGACCTTCTCCAGGCCGACCACGGCGTTGCGGTTCAGCCGCCCGTAGACGTGCGGGAACAGCACGCCGGGGGTGGCCCCGGGCGGCGGTGCGCCGTGCGGGGCCTCCCACCTGACCATCGGCTCGACCAACGCCTCCTCGATCAGCAGCACCATCAGCGGACCGCGGGTGTCGGCGAAGAAGGCGTTGGCCACCGCGAGCGCCGTCCGCTCGTCCGCCGAGCAGTGGATGAAGCCGTCGGTGAGCAGCGAGGCGGTGGCGTACGGCCGACCGGGGTCGGCCAGCCAGTCGTCCAGGGGGGCGAGGTGCAGGATCATGTTCCTGTTGTACCCGAGCGGCCGTCACGGAGGGCGGTAGCGGACGGTGTCACGGGGCGGACGGTGGTACGGGGCGGGCGGTGGTACGGGGCGGCCACCCGTCACGGGCCCGCCGCGAACAGCGCGCCCCCGCCTGCCCCCTACCGGCCGTCGAGGTCACAGCCCCGCCACCTTCGAGGTCGCCGACACCTCGTACACCAGGGTCACGGTGCGCCGGGCGCCCGGGCCGAGCGGGAGGTCCCAGCGGACGATGCCCTCGGCGTCGAAGGAGTCCGGCGCGGGTGAGCACTCCTCCTTGCGCAGCCGTACCTCGACCGCGGACACCTCGGAGACCGGGACGCGTTCGCGCACCGAGACCAGCTGCTCGTCGTGCTCCTCGGGGCCGGAGAACCGGGAGATGTGCAGCCGCACCGTGCGGGTGGTCAGCTGGCGCTGGCCCAGCCCGGTGGTGGAGCGGCGCTCCTCGGTCTCGCGGACCACGCGGTAGCCGTCGGAGCTGCCGAAGGCGAGTTCGGCGTCGGCGCCGGCCGCCGTGAAGGCCAGCGAGCCGCGGCCGGTGAAGCCGCTGCCGCGGACGAGTTCCACCGGCCCGGCGAGCAGCGCGTGGCCGGCCGCGTTGCGGAACCGGATGACCTGGGTGACCAGCGGGGACAGTTCGGGCGCGCAGGCGTACTCGCCGGCGGCGGGCACGGTGAAGGCGCCGAGCGGCACCCGGTGCGCACGGCCGTCCGAGGGCACGGTGGCCGGCACGGGCGCGCGCAGCACCCGGACCTCGCCGCCGTCGTCCACGCCCGGCACCGCCTCGGACGGGCCGAGCGTGCTGATCACCTCCTCGCGCAGCTCGACCTCGACGGTGCGGCGCTCCTCGGCGCTGCGCTCGCGCAGGGTCAGCCGGTCCTCGGTGAGGGCGGGCGGTTCGGCCGCCAGCGCGGAGCGGGCGGTGGAGAAGGTGAGCCGGGCGCCGGTCCAGTCCTCGCCGGTGCGCTGCCAGACCACGGCCTCGGACTCCAGCCGGAGCGTGCCCCCGTCGAGGGTGGCCCGGTAGGAGGGCCGCCACAGCGCACAGGGCACCAGGTGGCCGACGGTCAGTTCGGCGGGGCCGGCCTGCCGGGCCTCCACGGTGAGGTCGAGGTGGGCGACCAGCTCGGCCGGCCGCTCCTCGGCCAGGTCGAGCGCGGCGCGGGCCCGTCGGCGGTCCTCCTCCAGCTGCTCCAGCCGGGCGCGGACGGCGCGCAGCTCCTCGCCGTGGCGCTCGCGTTCCGCGTCCACCCGGTCGAGCTCGCGGGACCACCGGGCGCGTTCGACCTCGCCGCGGCCGGCGCCCTCGCCGATCTCGCGCAGCAGGTCGTCGGTCAGCTGGGCGAGCAGGGCCAGCCGGGCCTCCAGGCGGACGCAGCGGGCCTTCTCCCGGAGGTCCTCCTCGTCGAGCTCGTGCAGCCGGTGGCGCAGTGCGGAGTCCTCGGGGCCGGGCGGCTCCGGGGCGGGCGGGGTCCAGGTGCGGACGATCCGGGCGTCCAGGACGCGCACGCCCTCGGTGTCGGAGTGGGCGCGCAGGGTGCGGTCCACGGCGAGCGCGGTGACCGGGCCGAACCGCAGCCGCCGCACACCGGCCGGGAGGTCGAGGGTGACGGTGCGCTCGATGTGGCCGCGGTCCTCCAGGCAGGTGACGGCGGTGACCGAGAGGGGGACGGCGGTGCTGGTCATGGGTCAGTTCCTCCGGTTTCCGCCGACGATGGCCTTTCCGGCCGGGATACGGATCTCGAAGCCGCCGTGGAGCTCGGCACGGCCACCGGGCGGCAGCTCGACGCGCCAGATCCGGGTGCTCGCGGGGACCTCCGGGGAGGGCTCGGCGGGCGCCCGCCAGTCGGCCCGCTCCTCGATCCTGACCTCGGCGTCGGACGTGACCGGGACCCGTTCGCGGACCTCCACGGTCACCGGGTGCCCGAGCCGGTTGGCCAGCTCGACGTGCACCCGGTGATCCAGCACGGTGCTGCTGTTCAGCATGCCCGCCGTGGACTCCCGCAGCTCGGTGCGGCGCGCCACCTCGATGCTCTCGGTGACGCCGAGGCCCAGACGGCGCACACCGCCGGGCGCCAGCGTGGGCAGACCCGCGGTGAGCAGGAACTCGCCGTCCACGGTCACCTCGACCGGCCCGGCGAGGATCGCCTGCGCGGTGCTGTTGGCGACCAGCAGCGTCCCGTACACCTTCTCCTCGACGGAGGGGACGGTCAGGTACTCGGGGCGCAGTGAGACCGGGATCTCGGTGACGGTGACGGTGTGCCAGACGCCGTCCGAGGGGATGTCGGCGGGTGCGGTGGCGTCGAAGCGGTGGTCGAAGGAGCCGGCCGAGATCCGCGGCGGCACGCAGTACCGGGGGATCGGCAGGTCCAGGCCGGCGGCGGGGGCGGCCGGGGGCGCGGCGTCGGGGTGCAGCCGGCCGCGGCGGGCGCCGCCCGCCTCGGCGCCGGCCAGGACGAGCGCCGGGTAGTCGAGCAGCGTGGCGTCGGGCACCGGCGGGCCGGCCGGGGCGGGTTCGAAGCCGGGTGCGGCGCCGACGCTCATCTCGGCGAGGAGGTCCGGCGCGCCGGCGAAGCCCTGCGGGGCACCGCCGCCACCGCGCGGGCGGCCGCCGGGCCGGGCGCTGCGGGCGGCCATCGGCTTCGGCGGCGGACCGCCGGGCGCGGGCATCGCCGCGGCCGGCGGGGCGCCGTAGCCCGCGAAGGGGCCGCCGGGTGCGGCGGGCATCGGCGGCGGGGACGGTACGGGCGAGGGCGGCAGCGGCGCGACCGGGGCGGCGACGGCCACCGGTGCGCCGGCGGCCTGGCCCGTACGCTCGCGGCGCCCGGCGGAACGGGAGGCGACGGGGACGGGACGCGGGCCGGCCGTCTCGTACCCGGTGAACAGGTCGGCCAGGCCCTCCGGGGGCTCCCGCCAGCCGGAGGGCGCCGGGGCGGGCTGGCTGCGGCCGATCCGCAGCGAGCGCAGCTTGGGCAGGTCGGTGCGGCGCTGGAGGTCGGCGGTGGAGAGGGCGAGGCGCACGCCCGTCCAGTCCTCGCCGGTGCGCTGCGCCACCGAGGCGCGCAGCACCAGGCGTCCGGTGTCGTCGCCGCGGCGGTAGGAGAGCCGGTAGGCGGGCAGCCAGCGGGCGGTGGGGACGCCGTACTCCAGTTCCAGCTCGACCTCGTCGGCCGCGCCGGCCTCCCCGGCCGCGCCGGTTGCGGCGGTGCCGGTCAGGGTGAGCAGGACGGTCGCGGAGGTCTCGACGGGTTCGGCGCGCTCGGCGCCGAGGGCGCGGGCCAGCCGCTCCGACAGCACCTTCGCCTCGTGGGTGGCCCGTTCCAGCTCGCGGGCCAGCTCCCGGCCGCGTTCGTGCAGCACGGTGAGGCGCTCGTCGACGAACTCGGCCAGCTCCAGCCAGGCCTCGGCCGGGGTCCGGCGGTGCGGCTCGTCGCGGTGGCGCGGCGGCGGTACGGCGCGCAGCGCGGCGACGGCCCCCGCGGCCTTGCGGTTGCGCTCCAGACGCTCGCGGGCCGCGTCCTCGCGGTCCCAGGCCTCGTCCGACAGGCGCTGGATCTCCGGGAGGTCCGCGCGGGCGCGCACCGCGGCGACGGGCTCCAGCCGGGCCTCGGTGACCGCGAGGCCGTCCGGGCCGCGCACCACCCGGGCGCGCAGCGAACGGGCGTCGAGCACCTTGGGCAGGCCGGTCAGCCGCAGCCGCCCGTCCGCCGGGACGCTCACCCGGGCCCGGCGGCGGCAGACCGCCCCGGCCGCGTAGACCACCACGGAGTCGAGCTCCGACGGGAAGCCGGGTGGCCGTTCGTCCGGTACCGCTGTGTTCTTCTCGTCCACCCCGCGTGACCCCTTCGCTCGCGTCGCGCCCGCCTTCGGGCGCCCAGTCTGCCCCGCCCCGGGCCGGACGTCCCCCGATTTCGTCCCGGTCCGGTCCGCGCGTGGCGTGTGTGGTGTGCGAGGAGTGGGACGGGCCCGGCGGCGGGACGGTTGCGCCGGGTGGACGGGTGTCCGGACGGGTGCCCCGGAGGGTTTCCGGGCAGGTGGGTGCGCGGGTGTGCGAACGGGCCCGGAGCCGGCGGTCCACGCCGTAGGGGCCGGTGGTGGACGGTTGCGCCCGGGGCGGCGGGGATGCGAGAGGATGGGCGGGCACGCCCCGGCCGTTCGGACAGGAGACCTAGCCCGCCATGCGCACTGCCGTCGTCGTCGGTACCGGACTCATCGGCACCTCCGCCGCACTCGCCCTCACCGGGCGGGGGCTGACCGTCCATCTGGAGGACGCCGACCCGGACGCCGCCCGGACGGCCGCCTCGCTCGGCGCCGGCACCACCGAACCGGCCGACGGCCCGGTGGATCTGGCGATCATCGCGGTGCCCCCGGCGTTGGTCGGCACGATCCTGGCGGACTGCCAGCGGCGCGGACTGGCCCGCTGCTACACCGACGTGGCCAGCGTGAAGGCCGGTCCGCGCGCCGAGGTCGCCGCGCTCGGCTGCGACACCGTCCACTACATCGGCAGCCACCCGATGGCCGGCCGCGAGCGCTCCGGCCCGCTGGCCGCCCGCGCCGACCTGTTCGAGGGCCGGCCGTGGGTGCTCACGCCCACCGCCGACACCGACACCGAGACCCTGAACGCGGCCCTGGAACTGGTCGCGCTCTGCGGCGCGATGCCGATCGTGATGGACGCCGCCGCCCACGACCGGGCCGTCGCGCTGGTCTCGCACGCCCCGCAGCTGCTGTCCTCGCTGGTCGCGGCCCGTCTGGAGCACGCCGACGAGACCGCCATAAGGCTCTCCGGCCAGGGCGTGCGCGACGTCACCCGGATCGCCGCCTCCAACCCGGGCATGTGGGTCGACATCCTCTCCGCCAACGCGGGCGCGGTCGCCGACATCCTGGAGGAGGTTGCGACGGACCTCGGCGAGACGGTCACCGCGCTGCGCGCCATGCAGGCCGCCGAGGAGGGCGAGCGCCGGGCCGGCGCGGCCGGCATCGAGGCGGTCATGCGCCGGGGCAACACCGGCCAGTCCCGGATCCCCGGCAAGCACGGGGCGCCGCCCACCCGGTACGAGACGGTCGCCGTCGTCCTCGGCGACCAGCCCGGTGAGCTGGGCCGTCTGTTCGGCGAGGTCGGCGCGGCCGGGGTGAACATCGAGGACGTCACCATCGAGCACTCCACCGGCCAGCAGGTCGGCTTCGTCCAGCTCTCGGTCGCCCCGGCGGCGGTCCGGCCGCTCACGGCTGCCCTGCGCGAGCGCGGCTGGAGCGTACGGGACTGAGGCCGTCGCGGGGCGGCTTGCGGACGGGGCGCCGCGGGGGCCGGCCGGGGGCCGGCCGGGGGCCGCCCGGCGGGGGCGGACGGGGCCGTGAGCGCCGCCCGGCGGGGCTCCGGGACCGGGGACGCCGGAGGCCGGACGGGTACGGGTCGCGGGTCGACTAACCTTGATGCGGTGCACCCGTGTGCCCGCGCGCCGGGAGCACGGGGACCATCGCGCCGTCCGAGGGCGCACCACCGGGATCCGCACCACCCGAGATCCACCCGGGATCGCAGAGATCGAAAGCCAGAGAGAGGTTCTGCCGTGGACACTGCCGACCGAGCGAACGCCCCGGTCGTCGTCGCCATCGACGGACCCTCCGGCTCCGGCAAGTCGACCGTCTCCCGGGCGGTCGCCGCCCGGCTGGGGCTGAGCTTCCTGGACACCGGCGCCATGTACCGGGCGATGACCTGGTGGATGCTGGCCAACGAGGTGGACGTGGACGACGCGGAGGCGGTGGCCGTCGCGTGCGGCAAGCCCGTGATCGTCTCCGGGACGGACGCCGACGGGCCGACGATCACCGTCGACGGCCAGGACGTCGCCCTCCCGATCCGGGGCCCCGAGGTGACCGCCGCGGTCAGCGCGGTGGCCGCGGTGCCGGCGGTGCGCGCCCGCCTGGTGGAGCTGCAGCGCGGCTGCGCCGACGTCGCCGAGCGCGGCATCGTCGCCGAGGGCCGGGACATGGGCAGCGTGGTGTTCCCGGAGGCCACCGTCAAGGTGTTCCTGACCGCATCGGAGACCGCCCGCGCCGGGCGCCGGGCCGCCGAGCTGCGGGCCAAGGGCCTGGACGAGGCCACCATCACCGCGATGGCCGCCGACCTGGCCCGCCGGGACGCCGCCGACTCCTCCCGGGAGACCGCGCCGCTGACCCAGGCGGCCGACGCCGTCCTGGTGGACACCAGCGAGCTCACCCTGGAGCAGGTGATCGACCGGGTCACCGCCCTGGTCGAGGAGCGTGCCGGGCTGTCCTCGGTCTGAGTCGCCCCCCCGCGCGTCGCGGCCCGCGACGCGCTCCCGTACATAGAGGTACTCGCGCTGCCCGCACCGGGCAGGTACGCACGGCACGCCCCTGGGAAGGGCCGGGCCGGGAAACGGAAAACACGAACATGACCGCAGAGCACTCCACCGCCGGCCACGGCGAGCTGGACGCCGCCGAGTACGCCGAGTTCATGGCCCTCGCCGCCGAGGAGGGGTTCGACCTCGACGACGTCGACGGCCTCGGTGACGGCGCCCACGGCCCGCTGCCGGTGCTGGCCGTCGTCGGCCGACCCAACGTCGGCAAGTCGACCCTCGTCAACCGCATCATCGGCCGCCGCGAGGCCGTCGTCGAGGACAAGCCCGGCGTCACCCGCGACCGCGTCACCTACGAGGCGACCTGGAACGGCCGCCGCTTCAAGGTCGTCGACACCGGCGGCTGGGAGATCGACGTCCTCGGCATCGACGCCATGGTGGCCGCGCAGGCCGAGCTGGGCATCGAGCAGGCCGACGCGGTGATGTTCGTGGTGGACGCCACCGTCGGCGCCACCGACACCGACGAGGCCCTGATCAAGATCATCCGCCGGGCCGGCAAGCCGACCGTGCTCTGCGCCAACAAGGTCGACGGCCCCTCCACCGAGGCCGAGGCCGCCTACCTGTGGTCGCTCGGCCTGGGCGAGCCGTACCCCGTCTCCGCGCTGCACGGCCGCGGCTCCGGCGACCTGCTGGACGCCGTCATGGCCGCCCTGCCCGAGGCCCCGCCGCAGACCTTCGGCGACGCCGCCCCCGGCGGCCCGCGCCGCGTCGCGCTGATCGGCCGGCCCAACGTCGGCAAGTCCAGCCTGCTCAACAAGGTCGCGGGCGAGGAGCGCGTGGTCGTCAACGAGCTGGCCGGCACCACCCGTGACCCGGTCGACGAGCTCATCGACCTCGGCGGCAAGACCTGGAAGTTCGTCGACACCGCCGGCATCCGCCGCCGGGTCCACCTGACCGCCGGCGCCGACTTCTACGCCTCGCTGCGCACCGCCGCCGCGCTGGAGAAGGCCGAGGTCGCGGTCGTCCTGATCGACGCCAGCGAGACCCTGGCCGAGCAGGACACCCGGATCATCTCGATGGCCGTCGAGGCCGGGCGCGCCGTCGTCGTCGCGTACAACAAGTGGGACCAGCTCGACGAGGAGCGCCGCTACTACCTGGAGCGCGAGATCGAGCGCGACCTCGTCCAGGTGCAGTGGGCCCCCCGGGTCAACGTCTCGGCGCGGACCGGCCGGCACATGGAGAAGCTCGTCCCGGCGATCGAGACCGCGCTGGAGGGCTGGGAGACCCGGATCCCCACCGCCCGGCTGAACGCCTTCCTCGGCGAGCTGGTGGCCGCCCACCCGCACCCGATTCGCGGTGGCAAGCAGCCGCGCATCCTGTTCGGCACCCAGGCGGGCACCCGTCCGCCGCGGTTCGTGCTGTTCGCCTCGGGCTTCCTGGAGGCCGGCTACCGGCGGTTCATCGAGCGCCGGCTGCGCGAGGAGTTCGGCTTCGTCGGCACGCCGATCTCGATCTCGGTGCGGGTGCGCGAGAAGCGTCGCAAGAAGTGACCGTGGGACGGTCCGGTGTTTTGACGGTCCGATGGGCTGACGGCCCGATGGGCCGATGGACTGACGGCCTGATGAACTGACGGTCGTGCGACGAGGGCCTCGGCGGGAGACCGCCGGGGCCCTCGTGCGTGCGCCTCGCGGCGGGTCGGCTCGGCGGGTCGGCGTGGCCCGTCAGCGCTGCTCGGCGCCGCGGCCCGGAGGCAGCGACAGCAGGCTGCGGTGCCGGCCGCCGGCGCTCGCGCGCGGTGCCGGGGGAGCGGGGACCGACTGGGGCACCGGGCCGAGGTACCCCGCCGCCACCCAGCCCTGGCCGGTGGAGGCCTGGCCGGTGGAGACCTGAGCGACGGAGACCTGAGCGACCGAGGACCGGTCGGTGTCAGCCTCCCCGGCGCCATCGCCCGTGCCGGCGGTGTCGGCCGCGCCGGCGGGGGTCGGCGAGCTGGTCTGCTGGCTCGGCATGAACTGCGGCGTGCCGAGCGACTGGCCGCCGTAGGTGTGGAAGGACTGCTGCTGCGGATACGTCCGGGGATCGGTGAGCGCCGGGTAGCCGTCACGGACGGCGAACCCGGTGAACTTCAGGTTCTCCTCGCCCGAGCGGTCGCCCGGCAGCGCCCGGAACAGCCGGCGGTACTCGGAATACAGCTCGTCGTAGATCGGCGTCGTGGAATGCGGGTGCTCCGCGTCGTACGACGGGCGCATGCCCGGGATCGTCCGAGATGCGGCGGGGCGGCGGTGGGGTGCGGAGACGTCGTAGCTGTACACACAGGGGCCAACGAGCGAGACGGGCCGGGGATGCGGGGCGCGGCGGGCCGGGCGGAAGGCGGTCCGCGCCGGTGGGGCGCGCGGGGGTGTGCGGGGGCGCGTGGGGGTTGGTCCGGCGATTGCCGGAGGTCGCGGAAGGTTGCGGGGGGTCGCGCGCGGGGGCGTGGGATGCGGCAGGACGTGGGCTGGGCATGGCGGGATGTGGCAGGGCACGGCGGGATGTGGCAGGACGTGGCGGGCCCGCCCGGACCGGGTGGTCCGGGCGGGCCCGGGGTGCGAGATCTGCATGGAGGTGTGTGGGGCGCGCGGGGTGCGGTCGGCGCGGGGATGCCGTACGAACCCCGCGCCGACCGGTTCGGCGTACGGCTCAGGTGCCGGCCAGCGGCAGGGAGGCGGCGACGACCTGGCCCTGGGCCACCGTGCGCTCCAGCGCCAGGCGCAGCAGGTCCTCGCGGGGCTGGCGGCCGACCGTGCCCGCCGGCACCGCGTACATGGTGACCTCGGAGAGCTGGGCCGCCGCCATCCGCCAGGCGTCGGTGACCTGGAGCGGCTGGTGCGCCTGCCACCAGCCGGTGCTGCCGCCGGCGGCCGCGGGCTGGAGGATCGCGTGCAGCTTGCCCATGGCGACCAGGACCGACCAGCCGGGCAGCGGGTCCGGGGTCCGGTTGAGGTCGCTGACCGGCTGGAAGCCGGCGTCCTGGAGCAGGTCGAGGAACTCGTCGGTGCCCGAGGTGTTGCCCGGCCGGCCGACCGGCCCGGTGGGTTCGACGACCAGGGCGGCGTGTCCGGTGTCGCCCTGGAGGACCAGCCCGCAGGTGATGCCGAGGATGGCCGCCTGGCCGGGCGCGGTGGGCTGGGCCGGCGGCTGCGGGGCGGGGGCGGGCCGGTCGTAGTGGTCCGCCCCGGCGGGCACGGCCTGGCCCGGGATGGCGGCGACCGGAGGGGTGCCCGGCGTGTCGCCCTGGGCCTGGCTGATGCTGCGCACCGCGCCGAGCAGCTGCTCCTCGGAGACCGGGACCACCTGGGAGGGGATGCAGCGGGAGTGGGCGAAGGCGAGCACCGCGGTCTCCTCGCCGACGAAGAGCACCGTGCTGGTGGCCTCCTGGTGCGAGTCGCCGGGCGTGCGGCAGGAGGTGCACTCGTAGCTGTCGGGCGCGTGGGCGCCGCCCAGCAGGCGGTCGGCCTCGTCGTCGCCGATCTCGGCTCGGACCTCGTCGCTGACGTCGAGCATGCGCGGCACGGATGACTCCTCGGGTTGGCGGTGCGCGGGTGGTGGTTGGTGCGTGGTGGTGTTCGGCGGACGGTTCGGCGTTCGGCCGCCCTTTCCAACGGGCCCCTGTGTCAGGGGTCACGGGTGGGTGCCGGGGGTGACGGGTATTGCCCGGGATTCGATCGCGAGGCGTGTTCGGCTGCTCGCAAACTGTCGATCTCGGTGCCGTGGCTGCCGGAATCAAACTGTGAGGTGGGCCACGCCGGATGGATGTTTGATCTAGTAAATGACGGTCAAATCGGACAAATCGCCCATGATTGCAAGGTCTTTACCGCCGGTAACGCCGCACTGAGCTGGGGAGACCCCGAAATGTTTGGATCCTCGGCGTACGACTCGTAGCTTCATTGGCGGTGCAACGAGCACCACCCGGGATCACCCCCAAGCACGGCCCGCCGGCTCGAACCCGGCGCGAGCAGTGCCCGCCGATGCGGCCGGTCGAAGCGCGAACGCCTCGAACGGGACGCCGGTGCGAGGCGGGTGGCCGGGGCGGCGCGGCACGTCGGACACGTGCACGGCCGCCCGTCGGACGAGGCGAGCGAAGCCGGCCCATCGAGGGCCTGGTTCCGCATGCCCGCCCGGGGCTGTCGAGAGGAACCCCATGACCTTCCGTAACGAGACCGCCGCTGCCACCTCCACCGTCACCACCAAGCGCAACCGCGTGCGGATGGCTGTCGTGGCGGGCGCCGCTGTCGCGGCCCTGCCGGTGGCCGGCCTCGTCACGGCCACCTCGGCCTCCGCCGCGTCCGTCTCCACCTGGGACGCCGTCGCCCAGTGCGAGAGCGGTGGCAACTGGGCCATCAACACCGGCAACGGCTTCTACGGCGGCCTGCAGTTCACCTCCAGCACCTGGGCCGCCTTCGGTGGCACCGCGTACGCCTCGCAGGCCAACCTGGCCACCAAGGCGCAGCAGATCGCCGTCGCCGAGAAGGTCCTCGCCTCCCAGGGCCCGGGCGCCTGGCCCGTCTGCTCCGTCAAGGCCGGCCTGACCAAGGGCGGCGCCCCGGCCGCCGTCGACACCGCCGCCCCGGCCGCCGCCAAGCCGGCCGACT
>NZ_JBSGFD010000138.1:0-24130 GCF_053603215.1 Kitasatospora sp. NPDC004240
GCAGACCACGGGCCTTCAACAGCGCGCCGAGGCTGGAGGCGGTGAGGCCCTTGCCGAGCGAAGAGGCGACACCCCCGGTGACGAAGAGGTGCTTGGTCGTCACGGCGCGGCCGTTCGCTGCCTTGCCGGAATGGGGCTGTGCCAAGAGGGGGCTCCCGTGGGTCGCGTGTCGAAGGTGACGTGGGCGGGAAGCTCGCGGCTCGCCTGGCGACGGGGAGCGCGGTGCGGCGCTCGCGGGGTCGTCGGTTCGGCTGGTCCGGGGCGTTTGATCCCACCGGTCCACGGGATACCAGGGTAACAGTGACCCGACGGGGGCGCGTTCCGGGACGCCGTCGGCACCCCGGGTCCACACGCCCGTCACACGACCGGCGCACCTCCCGGCGCACTCGTCACAGGAGCCTCACCACCCCCCGTGGTGGGCCACCCGGGCCCCGCACGTCCGGGCCATCCCCAGGCCGCCGCGCCTGCTCCGTACGGGCCATCCGGAGCTGATCCCTCCGGGTCATGTTGGCGGGCACTCTCGCGAACCACGGCATTTTCCCCGAATTGTGGGCCCGCCCCGAGCGGCGTCCGCGTGCTTCGCCCCTTTCGTCCGTCGTAAGCTGCACGGACGCATCGCCGACAGATTGAGCACGCGGAGGGCGTGGGAGGGTCAGGCGTCTCCCGGTCCCCGATGCGCGACCGGACCTCCCCGTCACCAGCTCCTCCTCGCCCACTCCAGGGGCTCACCCCAGCCCCGCGGACACCCCGGCACTTGCCCGCCACCACCCCGGCGGCCCGGAGCGTCCGGGGGTGGCACGACCCCCGGGACGTCCCGGCCCCGCCGACCGCTCGCTCACCCGGGTCACCGGTGCGTCGTGACCGCATTGCGAACTTGGAGATCACGTGGCCGGCCGTATCGAGGACTACGCACTCATCGGGGACATGCAGACCGCCGCCCTCGTCAGCAGGGACGGGGCGGTCGACTGGCTGTGCCTGCCCCGGTTCGACTCACCGGCCGTCTTCGCCGGACTGCTGGGCACCGACGAACACGGCTTCTGGCGGATCGGCCCCGCCGAGGCGGTCGCCGCCGAACAGCCCGCGCCGGCCCCCGCCGCACCCGTCCGACCGGGCCGCCTCACCGACACCGGAGACCTCCGCGTCCCGCCGCCCACCGCGGCCGCGCCGGCCGTGCCCGCCGACCGGCGCCGCTACCGGGGCGACTCGCTGATCCTGGAGCAGGAGTGGGACTGCCGGGACGGCAGCGTCCGGGTGATCGACTTCATGCCGCCCCGCCCGCTGGCCGGCAAGGACGCCGTGCCGCAGATGATCCGCATCGTCGAGGGCCTGACCGGCACCGTCCGGATGCGCTCCGCGCTGCGGATGCGGTTCAGCTACGGCCGCGTGGTGCCCTGGGTGCACCGCGTCGAGCAGCCCGACGGCGGCCACCGCACGGTCGCCGTGGCCGGCCCCGACTCGGTCTGGCTGGACGGCGAGGCCGAGACGTACGGGCGCGACCTCACCACGTACGCCGACTTCACCGTCGCCGCCGGCGAGCGGATCGCCTTCGCCCTCACCTGGCAGGCCTCCCACCTGGAGGCCCCCACCGTGCCCGACGCCGAGGCCATGCTCGACGCGACCGCCGACTTCTGGCACGACTGGGCCGGCCAGTGCACGTACCAGGGCCCCTACCGCGAGGCCGTGATCCGCTCGCTGATCACCCTCAAGGGCCTCACCTACGCCCCCACCGGCGGCATCGTCGCCGCCCCCACCACCTCGCTGCCCGAGGACATCGGCGGCGAGCGCAACTGGGACTACCGCTACACCTGGCTGCGCGACGCCGCGATCACCCTCTCCTCGCTGCTGCGCACCGGCTACCGCGACGAGGCCCGCGCCTGGCGCGAGTGGCTGCTGCGCGCCGTCGCCGGCGACCCCGAGAACCTGCAGATCATGTACGGCATCGCCGGCGAGCGCGAGCTCACCGAGTCCTCGCTCGACTGGCTGCCCGGCTACGAGGGCTCCCAGCCCGTCCGGGTCGGCAACGGCGCCGCCGGCCAGCTCCAGCTGGACGTCTACGGCGAGGTGGTCGAGGCGCTGCACCTGGCCCACATGACCGGTCTGGTCCGCAACGACCACGCCCACCACCTCCAGCTGCGCCTGATCGAGTACCTGGAGGACCACTGGCAGGAGCCGGACGAGGGCATCTGGGAGGTCCGCGGCCCGCGCCGGCACTTCGTCCACTCCAAGGTGATGGCCTGGGTCGCCGTCGACCGGACCATCAAGCTGCTGGAGCAGACCCCCGAGGACGCGCCCTCCGACGGCCACCTGGAGCGCTGGCGCGAGCTGCGCGACACCATCCACCGGGACGTCTGCGAGAAGGGCTACGACCCCGAGCGCAACACCTTCACCCAGTACTACGGCGGCAAGGAGCTCGACGCCTCACTGCTGCTCATCCCCCAGGTGGGCTTCCTGCCGCCGGACGACAAGCGGGTGATCGGCACCATCGAGGCCATCCAGCGCGAGCTCGCCACCGAGGACGGCTTCGTGCTGCGCTACCCCACCCACGACGAGTCCGGGAGCAACGTGGACGGGCTCTCCGGCCACGAGGGCGCCTTCCTCGCCTGCTCCTTCTGGCTCGCCGACGACCTCGCCATGATCGGCCGGGTCCAGGAGGCCCGCGAGCTGTTCGACAAGCTGCTGTCCCTGCGCAACGACATCGGCCTGCTCGCCGAGGAGTGGGACCCGCGCGAGAAGCGCCAGGTCGGCAACTTCCCGCAGGCCTTCAGCCACGTCCCGCTGATCGACACCGCGCTGCGGCTCACCGCCTGCGGCGGGGCCTACCTGTCCGCCCAGCCGGACGGGCACGCCGCCGACCGCACCGAGCAGGCCACCGTCTGACCTGAGGACGCGCACCGCGCCCCCGCCGATCGTCGTCGGCGGGGGCGCGGTGCGTCACGGCGCTCGGAGCGCGGCGGCGCCAGGGGCGCCCGGGCTCTCAGGCGCTCGCACCGCCCAGGGCGGCGAAGCGGATCCGGGTGGCGCAGAGCGAGACCAGCAGCGCGGAGGCGGCCACCGCGGCCATGCCCCACACCAGTCCGCTGCCGTGCGCGATGAAGCCGATCACCGCCGGGCCGGCCAGCAGGCCGACCGTCCCCATCGAGGCGACCAGGGAGAGCGCGTCCGAGCCCTGCCCGGCCGCCGCCACGTAGACGCACGGGGTCACCGCCGCCACGCCCAGCCCGACGCAGGCGAACCCGACCAGGGTCGGCACCACCCCGCCGGCCAGCAGCGCCAGCGCCAGACCGCCCCCGGCCAGCGCGCTGCCGGCCCGCACGATCAGGGCGTCGCCCCAGCGGCTGCGCCAGCCGTCGGCGAAGATCCGGGCCAGCACCATCATCCCGGCGACCACCGCGATCCCCATCGGCGCCAGCTCCTCGGACGCCTTGACGACGTCCTTGAGGTAGAGCGCCGACCAGTCGTTCATGGCGCCCTCGGTGACGGTGCCGAAGGCCATCGCCAGCCCCATCCACAGGGTCGCCCGGGCGGGCAGCACCAGCCGGCGCCGCCCCTTGCGCTCCTCGGCGGCCACCGGCTCCGCGGCCGGCTGCTCCTCCGTCAGCAGCCCCGGGCGGGCCAGCACGACCAGCACGAGGAGCAGCGCGGCGGCCACCCCGAAGTGCGCGAGCAGGCCGGGGGTCAGCGTGTTCATCCCGGAGGCCAGCAGCGCGGCCAGCAGCGCGCCGGCGCTGAAGGTCGCGTGGAAGCGTGCCATCGCCGTCCGCTCGTACCGGGCCTCCAGCGCCGCGCCCTGGGCGTTCATCGCCACGTTGAGGCAGCCGACCGCCAGCCCGTCCAGACAGACCACCACCAGTGCCACCGGGTAGTTCGGCACCACGGCGAGCGCGAGCAGCACCCCCGCCAGGCAGAGCGCGGACAGCTCGGACAGCCGTCGCGAGCCCAGCCGCCGCATCAGTACCGCCACCAGGGGGAACGACGCCGCCGCCCCCGCGCCGCAGGCCATCAGCAGCAGCCCGAGGTCCGCCTCGTCCAGCCCCAGCTCCGACTTGAGCATGGGCAGCCGGGACACCCAGGTGCCGTACTGGAACCCGAGGAAGAGGAACAACCCCGAGATCGCCACCTGGGCCCGGCGGAACCCGTCACGCACGCCGAACACTTCCATCACCCAACTTCCATTCTCAACGCCTCGCGGCGCGGTCCGTTCACAGCGCCGTCGCACGGCCTCGTCGCCCGGCGTCGTCCCGCGGCGCCGACTCACAGCGCCCTCTCACAGCGCCGTCGACATGTAGACCGCGCGCCGGCCGTAGCTCGCCGGCAGCGCGACCTCCGGGAGGGCCCGGTAGCCCAGCCGGGACCACAGGACGTCGCTGCCGCCCACGGCCACCAGGGACATCCGGGTGAAGCCCCGCTCCCGCGCGGTGTCCGCGAGCCGTCCCATCAGCCGCGCCGCCAGGCCCCGGCCGCGCAGTTCCTCGGCGATCACCAGGTCGTGGGCGTGCAGGTTGTCCGGCGGGCCGTCCGGCGCGGGGCCGTCCGGCTCCGGCCGGCCGAGGTCCGGGCAGCGCAGCGGCGGGTACGGCAGCGCCAGCAGGTAGCCGCCGAGCCGCCCGTCGTGCTCCAGCGCGTAGCAGGTGCCGGGCGAGCGGCGGCCCAGGGCCTCCAGCGCCGCCCGTCCCTCCGACAGCCCGAGCGGGGTGTACGCGGCGGCCTCCAGCCGCGCCACCTGCGTCCAGTCGCCGTCCGCGAGCGGCCGGATCGGGAACGTGCCGCCCATCTACGCCGTCCCTCCCCCGGCCGGGCCGCCGGCGCCGCGCACGCAGCTGACCGGCAGCGGGTCGAAGCCGTTGAACCCCTGGGTCGTGTAGCCCACCGCGTACGCGCCGCAGGAGTGGATCCACACCGGGTCCCCCGAGGCCAGGCCCGCCGGCACGTCGACCCGCCCGCCGTCCTCGTGGGCGTACGCGTCGTCGCTGTCGCAGGTGGGGCCGGCGACCACGGCCGGCACCGGACGGGCGCCGGGGTGGGTCGGGAACTCCAGCCGGTAGCGCAGCTCGTCCATCTCGTACAGGCCGTTGAACTTCCCGCAGCTCAGGTACAGCCAGGCGTCGCGCTCGCCGTCCAACTGCTCGCGGGTGGACAGCCGGGACACGTGCGCCCGGATCGCGCCGTGGTCGGCGATCAGGTGCCGGCCCGGCTCCATGAGGAACTCCAGTGGCCCGTCGGCGAGTTCACGCAGCCGCTGGACGCCCTCCCGGATCACCGCGAACATCTTGTCCAGCGGCGGGTCCAGCGGCCGGCCGCGCCGGTCGAGGCAGCCCAGCGCGGGCAGTCCGCCGCCGAGGTTGACGTGGTCGAGGCGGATCCCGCGCCCGTTCAGCGCCTCGACCACCTCGCCGAGCCGTTCGAAGGCCTCCCGCCAGGCCCCGGCCGTCATCTGCTGCGAGCCCACGTGGACCGACAGCCCCGCCGGGGTCAGTCCGGCCGCCCGGGCCGCCTCCAGGACGAGCAGCGCGTCGGCGGCCGAGCAACCGAACTTGCGGCTCAGCCCCCACAGCGCGCCCTCCCCGCTGGTCGCCAGCCGGCAGAACACCCGGGCGCCGGGGGCGTGCACGGCGATCGCCGCGACGTCCTCCAGACTGTCGGTCGCGAAGTCCCGCACCCCCAGCCGGTACGCCTCGGCGATGTTCCGGTCGGACTTGATGGTGTTGCCGTAGTGGATCCGGCCGGCGGGCACACCGGTGCGCAGCGCCTGGGTGATCTCCTGCGGGCCGGCCGCGTCGAAGCCCGCGCCGAGGGCGGCCAGGCAGGCGAGCACCTCGTCCACCGGGCAGGCCTTCATCGCGAAGCGGACGTCCACCCCGGGCAGTTCGCGCACCAGGGCGGCGTACTGCGCCTCGATCCCGTCCAGGTCGAGGATCAGCCGGTCCTCGGTGGCGGCCGCCAGCGCGGCACGCAGGCCCGCACCGTCGTACCGCCCCGCCTCGTGCCGCATGCGGTCGTACCGCGTGCCGTCGTGCGGCGCGTCGTCGTACCGCGTGCCGCCGTGCCGTGCGTCGTCGTCGTACATCCCCGGGCTCCCGGCTACCGGGCCGCCGACCGGTCGAGGCCGGTCGCCCTGCTCGCCCACACCAGCGGGCCCCACACCTCGATCAGCAGCGCGAAGTCCTCGATGTCGGCCTGCGCCTCGTCGAGCAGCCGCCCGCGCGACGGCAGCAGGTGATCGGCGAACTCGGCGTACTTCCCGCCGAGTTTGCGGTACGCGACGTCCAGCACGTCCAGCCGCCGGATGTTCTCCTCCCGGTCGGTCCCGGCGCTGCGCCCGGCCAGCTCGGCGATCACGTCGGCGCGCACCCGGTGCTGCTCGTCGAGCAGCACCGCGCCGGCGTCCTCCATCGCGAAGTAGACCGGGTAGAGGTAGAGCATCGACAGCAGGAACTTGGTGAACCGCAGCTGGTACGCGGTGAACCCGGCCCCGGTGCGCCGCTCGGGGGTGTAGAAGTTCACGATGTTGCGGTTGTGCACCACCCCGGGCAGGGTCGCGTCGCGGACCAGGTGCAGCAGGAAGTAGTCGCTGCCGATGGTCGCGGTCGCCGGCGGCAGCGGCACCCGCTCGTACACCTCGTGGTCGAGGGCGATGTTGCACATGTCCACCCGCCAGATGTCGGGCAGGTCGAGCACCGAGCGGTCCTCGGTGAACGGCTCGTCGCCGGCCCCCGTGAAGGAGTCCGCGACCAGCTCCCGCCGGCGCTCCTCGGACCACTGCGCCGGCGCCCAGAGGCCGACCACCTCCTCGTAGACGGCGGGGTCCAGCTCGCGGATCTCACCGATGTCCACCGACAGCTCGCCGACGAACGAACTGCCCACCAGCGCCACCGGCTTGTCACCGTGCGCCGGGTCCAGCAGGTCGTCGGTGACCTCGCCGGACAGCTCCGCCGCGCGCCGGCCCAGCGCCCGCAGCTCGTGGTGGACGGGGAACACCGGACGGCCGTCCAGCACCTGGTAGCCGCTGTCCGAGTCCCGCCGGTGCAGCGACTCGCAGCCGAGCGCGGCGGCCAGCAGGAACGCCCGGTTGGTGCAGGCGCCGTAGGAGACCGCGTCCGGGAGCATCAGGTCGAGCACGGTCGCGGGCTCGGCGATCCCGGCCCGGTGGATCACCCGGCGCAGGAACTCCCGCTGCCGCTCCTCGTCGAGGTGGTGCACCAGCACGCCCGGTACGGCCGGCAGTTCGGCGAGCGCGGCGGTGTGCCCGGCCCGGGTGGCCTGGTCGGCGGAGTCCAGCACCAGCAGGTGGACCTCGACGCCGAAGGTCCCGGCGGCGTACGCGGCCTCCTCGTGGACGGCCCGGATGGTGTCGGCGCAGGCCCGGTTGGTGGGCAGCGCCAGGCAGACCCTACGCATCGGCGCCGCCCGCCCGCCCGACGCCGCCCGGACCCTCGGCACCGGTCGGGCCCTCGATGCCGGCCGAAGCCCCGGCACCGCCCTGGCCGCCCCGCCAGGAGTCCAGCCCGAGCAGCTTGCGCCCCAGCTCGTTCAGGGTGGCCGGGCCGTAGCGCAGCGACTCGTGCCGGGTGGCGTCGCCGAGCAGGGTGCGGTTCCAGTCGGGCGTGGTGAGGTTCTGCCAGGAGTCGATCCGCGAGCGGCGCATCTGCGCGTGCTCCTCCAGCGCGGGCATCATCGACAGGTACTGGACCGAACGCACGCCCCGCTCGGAGACGTTGGGGGCGACGCCGTGCGCCAGCATGCCGTTCCAGATCAGCAGGTCACCGGCCTTCAGCTCGGGCCGCACCACCGGGAACTCGGCGCGGTCGACGGCGGGCCGGATCGGGTCGCGGTCGGCGGGCTGGTCGAGCCGCCAGCGCTCGAAGCGGTGGAACAGCTCGGGATCGCACTGGAAGCCGCCGTGGTCGGGCTCGGTGTCGTTGAGCGCGATGATGCCCTGGACCCGCTGCGGCAGCACGCCGAGCGTGCTGTCGACGTCCCAGTGCAGCTCGATGTCGAAGCCGGTCTCGGTGGGCTCGATCAGCGCGCGGTCGCGGTTGCGGACGTTCGGCGGGTTGAGGTTGAGCCGGTCGAGGGTGACCCACAGCTCCTCGCAGTCCCAGACGTCCACGAAAGCGTCGTAGACCCGCCGGGCCTGCCGGCTGTCCCAGATCAGCTGGTGCTGGTACGCCTCGACGAAGCCGTAGATGTGCAGGTGCTGGTCGAGCTCGGAGCGGTACTCGCGTTCCTCGTACCAGGTCTCCGGCCGGTCCGGGTGCAGGCCCTGGAACTCCCAGGCGAAGTCGAACAGCCGCTTGGCGGCCTCGGCCGGGACGGCCTCCCGGACCACCACGTAGCCGTAGTCCTGCCAGAACGCGAAGTCCTCCTCGGAGAGCACCCGCAGCGGACGCGACTTGTCGAGGTCGCGCAACGCGGTCCGGGCGAGGTAGGTCTCGCCGTCGGCGCTGAAGTAGGGCAGGTCCGAGGCGGCTCGATGCAGGTATCCGTCGGACGTGGGCATGCGATCACTCCAAGGCTTCGGCGGTGCGGTGGTGGAGGGAGGGGACCGGGCGCCGGCGGGGGAATCGGTCACGGGGCGGTCGGTCGGGGTGGGCGGACGGTCGAGTGGTCACCGCGAGGGGGTCGCGGGGGCAGTCCGGCCACGTCCCGGAGCAGGGCGGAGCTCGACCCGGCACCCGGTCACGGATCGTCAGGGGCCAGGGTCAACTCGCCCCGGCGGCAGGCCGGTTCATCGGCCCTGCGCGAAGTCGCGGCGGCTTCCCCGCCTGGTCCGGGGTGCCGAGAACCAAGTTGGACTAGACCAACTTCCGGCGTCAACCCCCACCCCGGGGTCTGCCCGATCGGGCAGACCCGGCTGCCCGTCCGGCCCTCCGCCCGTCCGAGCCTCCGCCCGATCGGCCCTCCGCGGCCGCCCGTACGAGCGGTGCCCCGGCGGCCGCGCCCGGGAACGACGAACGGCCGGTACCCGAACCACGGGTACCGGCCGCCTGCCCTTCGTACCGGGTCGGCCCCGGCCGCGATCAGCCCCGCTGCACCAGCTCGTCGTAGGTGGAGAGCACCTGCGCCACCGTCGCCGCCTCGTCAGGCCAGGTCTCCGCCTGCTGCCGGCCGGCCGCCGCCAGCCGGTCCCGGCGCGCCGGGTCGGCCAGCAGTTCCCGTACCGCGGCGCCCAGCGCCGCCGGATCGCCGGGCGGCACCAGCACGGCCGCGTCGCCGACCAGTTCGGGGATGCCGCCGACCGCGGTGGCGACCACCGGCACACCGGCCCGCATCGCCTCCTGGACCACCAGCGACCGGGCCTCCCACCGGCTGCTCAGCACCACCACGTCGGCGGCGGCCAGCAGGTCGGGCACGTCCGTGCGGTAGCCCAGCAGCTCGACGGGCAGCTGCTCGGCGGCCACCCGCTCGCGCAGCGCGCCGCCCTCCGGCCCGTCCCCGGCGATCGCCACCAGCGGGCGCGGGTCCGCCCCGGCGAGCTCCCGGGAGGCGTCCAGCAGCAGCCCGAAGGCCTTCTGCGGGACGAGCCGGCCGACCGCCAGCACCACCGGGCGGTCCGGTCCCCCGCCGAGCAGCGCGGTCCGGGCGGCCGCGCGGTCCAGCCGGCCCTCGGGCATCGGCGGCGCGGCCACCGGGCCGAGCCGGGCGTCGGTGGCGCCCAGCTCGCGGGCGCGCGCCACCAGGTCCGAGGAGGCGCCGAGCACCAGGTCGGCGGCCCGCGCCACCCGGCGCTCCATCAGCCGCTGGAGGCGGCGCTCCATGCCGGTGGCGAGCAGCGCGTGGTGCGAGGTGACCACCAGCGGGGTCTCCGGGCGCAGGCCCGGGAAGCGGCCGGCGGTGCGCAGCGCCAGGTCGGAGAGCAGGGCGGCCCGCAGGCCGTGCGCGTGCACCACGTCGGCGCCGGTGAAGGCCCGGCGCAGCTCGCCGATCGCGGTGGCGTCGCTGCGGGCGCCGGCGGTCGGGGTGATGTCGACCAGGTGGAACCTGGCGCCGGTGCGGGAGAAGCCGAACAGCGCGTCCGTACCGGCGGGCGCGCAGACCGTGACGGTCACTCCGTGCGCGACCAGGCCCTGTGCCAGGGAGCGCACGTGCGCGCCGATGCCGCCGGTGCTGGCGGCCAGGACGAGTACCACGTGCAGCTGCCCCGGTTCCGGGGCGGCCGCGGTGGCCCGGGCGGCGGAATGGTCCACGTCGTCTCGCATCCGACTCGATCAGGTACGCACGCCGCCGCGAGGGTTGCCCGCGAGCGGCGCTCGGGACTGGAAAGCCAGTGTCCGTCCGCCACCATGCCAGGTCGGCGGCCCTCTTGGACAGTCGGCGCCACCTGGGGCGCGTCGCGGGCCGTCCTTCGGGCCGCCGCCCGCCCCGGTGGCGGGCGGGCGGCGTGGGTTGGAAGACGGGCCCTACCGCTTGCGGGCGGCGCTGGCCGCCGCGAGGAGCTCCTCGGCGTGGGCGCGGCCCAGCTCGGAGTCCTCCAGGCCGGCCAGCATCCGGGAGAGCTCGCGCACCCGCTCCTCGTCGTCGAGCACCTTCACGCCGCTGCGGGTGACGGTGCCGTCGTTGGTCTTCTCCACCACCAGGTGCCGGTCGGCGAAGGCCGCCACCTGCGGGAGGTGGGTGACCACCACGACCTGGGCGCTCTCGGCGAGCTTGGCGAGCCGGCGGCCGATCTCCACCGCCGCCTTGCCGCCGACGCCCGCGTCCACCTCGTCGAAGAGGTACGTGGGCACCGGGTCGGCACCGGCGAAGACCACCTCGACGGCGAGCATCACCCGGGACAGCTCACCGCCCGAGGCGCCCTTGGCGATCGGCCGCGGCTGGGCGCCGGGGTGCGGGGCGAGCAGCACCTCCACCTCGTCCACGCCGTGCGGCCCGTACGCGACGGTGCGGCCGTCGAGTTCGATGCCGGACAGGTCGTCGACCCGGCTGATCGAGAAGGTCACCCGGGCGTGCGGCATGGCGAGCTCGGCGAGCTCCGCGGAGACCGCCTCGGCGAAGCGCCCGGCGGCGGCGTGCCGGGCCGCCGACACCTCGGCGGCCAGTTCGGCCAGCTCGGCACGGAGGGCGGTCTCCCGGGCGCCGAGCTCGTCGATCCGCTCGTCGTCCCCGTCCAGCTCGGCGAGCCGGGAGGCGCCGCTCTCGGCCCAGGAGAGGACCTCGGCGAGGGAGTTCTCCGGGCCGCCGTACTTGCGCAGCAGCTGGGCCAGCACGGCCCGGCGGTCCTCCACGGCGGCCAGGCGCACCGGGTCGGCGTCCAGGTCGTCGGCGTACCCGGCCAGGTCGCCGGCCACGTCGGCGAGCAGGTAGCCCACCTCGTTGAGCCGGTCGGCGAGCGCGGCGAGGCGCTCGTCGTGGTGGCGTACGGCGTCGAGGGCGCGCCGGGCCTGGGCCAGCAGGGTGCCGGCGTCCAGCGCCTCCGGGTCGGCGGGGTCGCCGGCCAGGGCGGCGTGGGCCAGGGTGGCGGCGGAGGAGAGCGCGTCGGCGTGGCCGAGCCGCTCGGCCTCGGCGCCGAGCTCGGCGTCCTCGCCGGCGACCGGCTCGGCGGCGGCGACCTCGTCCAGGCCGAAGCGCAGCAGGTCGGCCTCCTGGGCGCGCTCGCGGGCCCGGGTGGTCAGCTCCTCCAGGGTCGCGGAGACCTCGCGCAGCTGCCGGTAGACCTCGCGGTAGCGGGCCAGCGGCTCGGCGACCGTCGCGCCGGCGTACCGGTCCAGCGCGCCGCGCTGGCGGGCCGGGCGCAGCAGCCGCTGCTGGTCGGTCTGGCCGTGGACGGCGATCAGGTCCTCGCCGAGCTCGGCGAGCAGCCCGACCGGGACGGCCCGGCCGCCGACGTACGCCCGTGAGCGCCCCTCGGCGGAGACCGTCCGGCTGATCAGCAGCGCGCCGTCGTCCAGCTCCGCGCCCGCCTCGACGGCGCGGGCGGCCACCGGGGAGCCGGGGGGCAGCTCCAGGCGGCCCTCCACGACCGCGCGTCCGGAGCCGTGGCGCACCAACCCGGGGTCGGCCCGTCCGCCGAGCAGCAGGCCCAGGCTCGTCACCACCATGGTCTTGCCGGCGCCGGTCTCGCCGGTCACGGCGGTGAAGCCGGGGGCGAGCTCGACCACCGCGTCGTCGATGACGCCAAGATCCCGTATCCGCATCTCGTCCAACACGGAGACGACCTTACGAGGTTCCACCCCCGAAGCGCGACGAGCGGCAACCCCGCGCCCGCAGGTTCATCCCTTCCGGGAGGTTGACACCGAAAGGTCCCCCGGGTTCCCCGCCCCGGCGCCGCCGGGCGCTTCGGGCACGGTGCACCACCGCAGGAAGAACTGCGCCAGCGGACCGATCAGCAGCGCGTACGCGACCGTGCCGAGCCCGGCGCTGCCGCCGAGCAGCACGCCGGCCGCCAGCACGGTCAGCTCGATGCCGGTGCGGATCAACCGCAGCGAGCGGCCGGTGCGCCGGTGCAGGCCGGTCATCAGGCCGTCGCGCGGCCCGGGCCCCAGCCGGGCGCCGATGTAGAGGCCGGTGGCCAGCCCGTTGAGGACGATCGCGGCGGTCAGCAGGGCGAGCCGGGCGGGCAGCGTCCCGGGGCCGTCCACGAGGGCGAGGGTGAGGTCCATCGACACCCCGAGCACCAGCACGTTGGCCACCGTGCCGATGCCGGGCAGCTGGCGCAGCGGGATCCACAGCAGCAGCACCACGGCGCCGGCGATGGTCACCCAGGCGCCCACCGAGAGCCCGAGGGCCCGCTGCAGCCCCTGATGGAACACGTCCCAGGGGTCGAGGCCGAGCGAGGCCCGCATCATCAGCCCCATGCTGGCGCCGTACAGGACGAGGCCCACGGCGAGCTGCGGCAGGCGGCGGCCCAGCGCGTGGGTGTCGCCGACCAGCCGGACGGCGAGCGGCAGGCGCGCCGCGGCGGGCGCGGCTTCGGTACGGGCCGCGGGGGCGGCGGTCTCGGGGGCGGTGCGGACGGGTGGTGGGCTCGTGGTGGTCATCGGGTCTCCCTGCGCGGTGGTGCGGCTGCCTGCGGCCCGCGTCCGCCGCCCGTGGTCACTGGCGGCGGCAGGGCCGCCCTGCCATCATGGGGAGTCCAAAGCGACCCGATCCAGGGCCAATCCCGAGCAAGTGGACTGATCGCCATGGCCGACTGGCAGAGCACCGTCACCCCCGCCGCCCTCGCCCGGCTGCTCACCACCGCCCCGCTGCCCGAACCCGCCGGCACCCGCCGCCCCGCCTACCGCGCCCTGGCCTCGCAGATCCGCCTGCTGGTCTCCGAGGGCCGGCTGCCGGTCGGCGCCCGGCTGCCCGCCGAACGCGAACTGGCCCTCGCCCTGGCCCTCAGCCGCACCACCGTCGCCACCGCCTACGAGACCCTGCGCGCCGAGGGCTACCTGCACAGCCGCCGCGGCTCCGGCAGCTGGACCGCCCTGCCCGAGGGCGCCCCGCCGCCGAGCGACGCCCTGCACCCGGTGCCCCCGCACGAGCAGGGCCGCACCCTGGACCTGGGCGTCGCCGCGCTGCCCGCCCCGCAGCCGCACCTCGGCCGGGCCGCCGCCCGCGCCGTCGAACAGCTCCCCGCCTACGCCGCGGGCCACGGCCACTACCCCACCGGCCTGCCCGTGCTGCGCGAGGCGGTGGCCCGCCGCTTCGCCGAGCGCGGCCTGCCGACCACCCCCGACCAGATCCTGATCACCACCGGCGCGATGGGCGCCCTGCACCTGATCCGCCGCGCCCTGATCGGCCGCGGCGACCGGGTCGCCGTCGAGGCGCCCAGCTACGCGCACACCCTGCAGGCGCTGCGCCAGGGCGGCGCCCGCCTGGTGCCCGTCCCGTACCTCTGGCCGGACGGCCCCGCGCGGGCGCCGCGCTGGGACCTCGCCGAATGGGCCCGGGTGCTGCGCGGGGCCGCCCCCAGGGCCGCGTACGTCATCCCGGACTTCCACAACCCCACCGGCGCCCTGGTCTCCGAGGAGCAGCGCCGCGAGCTGCTCGCCGCCGCCCGCGCCGCCGGCACCCTGGTGATCGCCGACGAGACCACCGCCGAACTGGCCTGGGGCGTGCCCGACGGCACCCCGCTCCCCCGCCCCACCGCCGCCGTGGACCGTGCCGCCCAGGTCGTCACCGTCGGCTCCGCCAGCAAGCTGCTCTGGGGCGGCCTGCGCATCGGCTGGGTACGGGCGGCGCCCGCGCTGGTCCGCCGGCTGGCCGCCGACCGCGTCTACAGCGACGTCGCCACGCCCGTCCTCGACCAGCTGATCGCCGCCGAACTCCTCGGCGAGGACCTCCCCGCCGTCCGCGCCCACCAGCTGGACCGCCTGCGGGCCACCGCCGAGGTGCTGACCGCCGCGCTCCCCGAGCGGCTGCCCGACTGGCGCTTCGCCCCACCGCCCGGCGGGCTCTGCCTCTGGGTGGCCACCGGCGCGCTCTCCGGCGCGGCCCTCGCCCTGGCCGGCGAGCGCGGCGGCGTGCGGATCGCGGCCGGCAACCGCTTCGGCGTGGACGGCGCCTTCGAGCACTTCATCCGGATCCCGCTCACGGTGCCCGCGCCGGCCGTCCCCGCCGCCGTGGACCGGCTCGCCGCGGTCGCCGCCCGGGCGGCCGCCGGCACGGCCTGGCCGGGCGCCGACGACGCCCAGCCGCTCGCGGTCTGAGACCGGCCCCCAGCGGGTCGGACGGACGGTCAGCGGGTCGGACGAAGGGTCACTGGGTCGGACGAAGGGCCACTGGGTCGGGCGGACGGTCAGTGGGTGTCCGCCCGGCCGCGCCAGCCCGTCACCGGCAGCGCGAACTTGGCCACCAGCCGGTCGGTGAACGGCGCCCGGTGCAGCCGCGCCAGCCGGACCGGCGTCTGCCCCCGGCGCACCTCCACCCGGGCCCCGGCCGGGAGCTCCACCGAACGCCGCCCGTCGCACCAGAGCACCCCGTGCGGCGTCTTCGGCTGCACCTCCACCGCCAGCACCGAGTCCGGCGAGGTCACCAGCGGGCGGGCGAACAGCGCGTGCGCGGAGATCGGCACCATCAGCAGCGCCTCCACCTCCGGCCACACCACCGGCCCGCCGCCGGAGAACGCGTACGCGGTCGAGCCGGTCGGCGTCGCGCAGACCACCCCGTCGCAGCCGAAGTTGGACACCGGGCGGCCGTCCACCTCGGTGACCACCTCCAGCATCCGCTCCCGGGACGCCTTCTCGATCGACGCCTCGTTCAGCGCCCAGTCGTGGTGCACCACGTCGCCGTTGGTCCGGACGATCACGTCGAGGGTCATCCGCTCCTCGACCTCGTAGTCGGCGTCCACCACCCGCTCGACCACCACCGCCAGGTCGTCCCGCTCGGCCTCGGCGAGGAACCCCACCCGGCCCAGGTTGATGCCCAGCATCGGCAGCCCGTGCTCGCGCGCCAGCTCCGCCCCGCGCAGCAGCGTCCCGTCGCCGCCCGCGACCAGGATCAGCTCGCAGCCGTCCGCCGCGCCCGGCCCGCCGACCACCCGCTCGACGCCGTCCGGCAGATCCAGGTCCACCGCCTCGGCGGCCAGCAGCCGGATCCGGATCCCCGCCTTCAGCAGGCCGTGCACCAGACCCTCGACGCTGCGCAGCGCCGCCTCCCGGCCGGTGTGCGCGATCAGGAAGACCGTACGTTCTTCGCTCATGCCCGCTGCCCTCTCCCTACGCCTGCCGGGTCGTCCTCGGCCCGGTGCGCCCGCCGTTCAGCATGACGGACCGGACGTCCGCAGAGCACCCTATCTGGGGCCCTCGGCCACGGCCCGGTCCGCCTCGGCGGGGTCCAGCGGGCCGGCGTCGCGGCGCAGCCACAGGAAGTACTCGACGTTCCCGGACGGGCCGGGCAGCGGGCTCGCGGTGACCGCCCGCACGCCCAGGCCGTGCTCCCACGCCTGCCCGGCCACCCGGCGGATCATCTCGGCGCGCAGCTCCGGGCTGCGCACCACCCCTCCGCTGCCCAGGCGCTCCTTGCCGATCTCGAACTGCGGCTTGACCATCAGCACCAGGTCCGCGTCCGCGGCCGCGCAGCCGGCCAGCGCGGGCAGCACCAGGCCCAGCGAGATGAAGGAGAGGTCGCCGACCACCAGGTCGACCGGCGTCCCGCCGATCAGTTCCGTGGTCAGCTCGCGCACATTGGTGCGGTCCATCACGGTGACCCGCTCGTCGCTCTGCAGCGACCAGGCCAGCTGCCCGTAGCCGACGTCCACGGCCAGCACGTGCGCGGCGCCGGCCCGCAGCAGCACGTCCGTGAAGCCGCCGGTGGACGCGCCCGCGTCCAGCGCCCGGCGCCCCTCCACCACCAGGCCCTGCGGCACGAACGCGGCGAACGCCCCGGCCAGCTTGTGGCCGCCGCGGGAGACGTAGTCGGGGTCGTTCTCGTCCTTGGCCACCACGACCGCCGCCGAGGTCTCCACCTGGGTCGCCGGCTTGGTCGCGGTGGTGCCGCCGACGGTCACCCGCCCGGCCGTGATCAGCTCGGACGCGTGCTCCCGCGACCGGGCCAGCTTGCGGCGGACCAGCTCCGCGTCGAGTCGGCGTCGTGCCACTGCCACTGGTTTGTCTCTCCTGCTGAACGGTTCCTACGACGGCCCGGAGGGGCTCGTACGGGTCCTACGGGTGCGCGGCCGGGCGGACGGGGGTGCCCGGTCGGGCCCTACGCCTGGTCGAGCGCGGCCAGCGTGTCCGCGAGCCGCTGGTGAACATCTTCGTACACCCCGGGGTGCGCCTCGGTCGGCACCCCGTCCAGCGCCTCCAGCCGGGCCAGCCCGGCGTCCACGGCCGGGTGGCCGGTCGGGGTGAGCTCCACGCCGAGCGGCAGCGGACCGGCGGCCCCCGGCTCAGGCATCGGGCTTCTTGGTGGTGGTCGCCCGGCGCACGGTGGTCCGCTTGGTGGCGGTCCGCTTGGCGGGCGCCTCCTGCTCGGCGGCGGTCTTCCTGGCGGCCGTCCGCTTGGCGGTCGCGGTCTTCTTGACCGCGGTCTTCTTGGCGGGGGCCTTCCTCGCCGGGGTCTTCTTCGCGGCGGTCTTCCCGGTGGCCGCCTCCGTCCCGGTGGGCTCTGCCCCGGACTCCTCGGCCGGGGCCGCCTTCTTCGCCGCCGCCTTGCGCGCCGAGGCCTTGCGCTCCGCCGCCTTGCGCGCCGGGGCCTTCGGCTCGGGTGCCTCGGCGACGGACCCGGCCGCCGCCACCGGTCCGCCCGCCGCCACCGGCTCCGGCTCCGGCTCCGGCTCCGGCTCCACGATCAACGCGTCCGCCGGCTCGGCCGGTGGCCCGTCCACCACGACCCGCTCCGCGACGGTCGTCCCGGCGCCGGGCGCCCGATCCTCGCGCTCCCAGCCGTCCCCGAACAGCCCCTCGGCCCGGGGCGCCGGCCCCGCGCCCGCCGCCGCCGGCTGATGCTCGGCCTCCTCGCGCAGCTTGCTCTCCAGGTACGAGAGCACCACGCCGACCTTGGTCACCTGGTCGCCGACCTTCTCGAAGGCCTTCTCCACCTCGCTGCGCGCCACGCCGACCGCCAGGTCCACCCCGGCCCGGCCGGCCGTGACCGCCTCCTCCGCCAGCGTCTGCAGCTGCTTCGCGGACGGCGGGAACGGCCCGCCCAGCCGCCGCTCGACCTCCGTCAGGTCGATCCCGCCCCGCTCCAGCAGTTCGGCCGCCGTCCCGACGACCCGCTTGCCGGCCTCCTCCACCAGCTCGGCGGCGACCTCCACCAGTCCCCGCACCGTCTTCGGCAGCATCCGGGTGCCTCCTAAGCGCCTCAGCGCATCGCTCTGCATCGCTCCGTCGCCGTCGGGTGCCGGAGCCGGTCCGGGCACCCCATGACGACGCTACCGCCAAAACCCCGCTGCGGTACCGTGGCCCCGCAGTCCCGCCGCCGCCCGCCGTACGAGGAGTGGAGCCACCGCCATGGCCGACGCCGAGGAGTGCCGCGAGGCACTGGAGCAGCTCAGCCGCAACATGGCCGGGTCCACCGGCGACGTCCGCAAGGCCACCGCGCTCGACCGCGGGCTGACCTGCTTCCTCACCGACCTCGACCTGACCTTCTCCGGACGGCTGCGCGACGGCCGTATCCAGGACGTCGTGCAGACCCCCGGCGCCCCCGCCACCAAGGCCGACATCCGGCTCACCATGACCAGCGACGACCTGGTCGCCATGGTCGGCGGGCGGCTGAACTTCGCCTCCGCCTGGGCCGGCGGCCGGGTCCGCCTGGAGGCCGGCTTCCGCGACCTGCTCCGGCTGCGCGGCCTCCTCTGACCACCGCCTCCGACTGCCCCGCCTCCGGCCGGTCGTGTCGGACCGGGCCGGTCAGAACCCCAGCTCCGCCAGCGCCTTCCGCCCGTCCGCCGGCGTCCCGTCCGCGTCCAGCGCCGTCCACGCCGCCGCGCACAGCGCCCGCAGGCCGTCCCAGCGGTCCGCGCCGGCACCGGTCAGCCGCAGCACCCCGCCCTCGGCCCGGGCGACCCAGCCCCCGCAGCCGAACGCGCCGTCCGTGAGCTCCGTCACCTCCGGCTGGGCGGTCAGCAGTCCGCGCAGGTCCGCCGCCAGATAGGTCGGCCGGTGCCGCGCGGGCGCCGCCAGCACCTCGGCCGGCGTGGCGATCCCGGTGAACACCAGCAGGCTGTCCACCCCGCCGTTGAACGCGCCCTCGATGTCGGTGTCCAGCCGGTCCCCGACCACCAGCGGCCGCCGGGCGCCCGTCCGCAGCACGGTCTCGCGGTGCATCGGCGGCAGCGGCTTGCCCGCGACCTCCGGCTCCACCCCGGTCGCCGCCCGCACCGCCGCCACCAGCGAACCGTTGCCCGGCGCGATGCCGCGCGCGGTCGGCACCGTCAGGTCCGTGTTGGACGCCACCCACGGCAGCCCGCCGGCCACCGCGTACGAGGCCTCCGCCAGCTGCTGCCAGCCCACCGACGGGTCGAAGCCCTGCACCACCGCGACCGGCTCCTCGGCCAGCGTGCGGACGGCCACCAGGCCGCGCTCGGCGAGCGCCTCCTCCAGGCCCGCGCCGCCGACCACCAGCACCTTCGCCCCGGCCGGCAGCCGGTCGGCGAGCAGCCGGGCCGCCGCCTGGGCCGAGTTGATCACGTCCGCCGGCTCGGCCGGCACGCCGAGCTCGCTCAGGTGCCCGGCCACCACCCGGGGCGGGCGCGAGGCGTTGTTGGTCACGTACGCCAGGCGCATCCCGGCCGCCCGCGCCGCCGCCAGCGAGTCCACCGCGTGCTCGACGGCCGCCGGGCCCGCGTAGACCACGCCGTCCAGGTCCAGCAGCGCCGTGTCGTACGCCTCGGACAGCGGGCGGTCGCTGCCGCCCGGCACGGCACGCCGGACGGCCTGCGTGGTGGCGGTGGTGGAGGGGGCGGCGGTCTCGGCGGCCGTCTCGGTCATCAGCGGTCTTTCTCGTCGTCCGTCCCGCCCGGCACCTCGCCGGACGGCCCCGGGGGCTCCAGGTAGCCGGGCGCTCCCGGCAGCAGCGGGCCGAACGCCCCGGCCCGGGCCGCCAGCGTCGCCCGGCTCTGCCGCAGCGCCGCCCGGTAGTGGTCGGTCTGCGGCCGCATCGCCACGGCCAGCGCCAGGTGCTCGACGGACGTCTCGAAGTCGCCCAGCCGGGCCGCCGACACGCCCCACCCGAACTGAGCGTAGTCGTCCGACGGATCCGCCAGCGCGACGGCCCGGAAGTTCTCCAGCGCCGCCGCGTACGAACCCGTGTCGAACTGCGCCCTCGCCAGCGTCTCCCGGATGCTGCGCGACTGCGGCTCGGCCGCCGCCGCCCGGGCCAGCAGCTGCTCCGCCGCCGCCGGATGCCCCTGCGCCAGCAGCTTGCCGCCCCGGCGGAACCACTCGTACACGTCCCCGGACGGCTCCCCCGGCCGGCCCTGCCCGGGCACGCCCCCGTCGGCCCCCGCGCCGTCGGCCGGCCCGTCCACCCGTTCCTGTCCACCCGTCACGCCGTACCTCGCCCTCGGTCGTCGTCACCCGGGCCACCGCTCCGGCCGGGTGTTCCGATCTCTCAACAACGCGTACCCGGTTACGATGCCCAGAATGACCACACCCAGTGCAGAAAGCGGAGCGGAGTCTCCGCAGGGCGGCCCCGGCGATCCCGGCCACGTCGCCACCGCAGGTCTGTCCCTCTCCCCCTTCCGAGGCCTGCGCTACGTCCCCGACCGGGTCGGCACGCTGGCCGCGGTCACCTCGCCGCCGTACGACGTCGTCGACCCCGGCCGCCGGCTCGACCTGGAGACCGCCGACCCGCACAACGTGGTCCGGCTGATCCTGCCGCGCCCCGAGCCCGAGGACGCCGGCGACCGGCCCGACCGCGACACCCGGTACCGGCACGCCGCCCGGCTGCTGCGCGACTGGCAGCGCGAGGGCGTCCTCGCCCCCGACCCGACGCCCGCGCTCTACGTCTACGAGCAGCGCGTCCCGGCCGGCCCGGACGGCGGCGGCGAACTGCTCCAGCGCGGCCTGATCGGCGCCCTCGCCGTCAGCGGCCGGGAGGCCGGCGTGGTGCTGCCGCACGAGGACGTGATGCCGCGGCCGGTCGCCGACCGGGTCGGCCTGATGCGCACCACCCGGGCCAACCTCGAACCGCTGCTGCTCACCTACCGGGGCGACGGCGGTGCCTCCGGCGTGGTCGAACGGGCCGTCGCGGGCGAGCCGCTGCTGACCACGACCACCACCGACGGCACCCACCACCGGCTCTGGGCGGTCACCGACCCCGCCGAGATCGCCGAGGTCGGCCGGGACCTGGCCCGCTGCCGGGCGCTGATCGCCGACGGCCACCACCGGTGGGAGATGTACCTGCGCCTCCAGCGCGAGCACCGCCACCTGCCGCGCAGCCCCTGGGACCGCGGGCTGGTCCTGCTCGTCGACACCGCCCGCTATCCGCTGCGGGTGCGCGCCATCCACCGCGTCCTCTACCGGCTGCCGGTGGCCGAGGCGCTGGAGCGGCTCGGCGACCAGTGGCAGGTCAAGGAGGTCCCCGGCCCGCTGGAGACGGCTCTCCAGGCCCTCGGCGAGCAGAAGCGCCACGGCGGCACCGGCTTCGTCCTCACCGGCGGCGACGGCGTCCACTGGCTCATCAGCGAGCCCGACAAGGCCCTCGTGGACGCCACCGTCCCGCACGACCGGCCCGAGGAGTGGCGTCACCTGGACGCGACCGTCCTGCACGCCACCCTGCTCGACCACACCTGGCGCGTCCCCGACGGCCCGGACGACATCGGCTACCTGCACACCGCGGCCGCCGCCGAGCGCGAGGCCGCCCGCAGCGGGGGCACCGCCGTCCTGCTGCACCCGGTACGCGAGAGCGTGGTCCGCCGGCTCGCCGAGCAGGGTGTCACCATGCCGCGCAAGTCCACCTCCTTCGGCCCCAAGCCGGCCACCGGGCTGGTCCTGCGCAACCTCGAACTGGGCTGACCCGCCCGCCGCGCAGCACCGCCCGCCGCGGCGCCACCGGAACGCAGTGGGGCCCTGCCGCCCTCCGGGAATCTCCCGGGGTGCGGCAGGGCCCCACTCGGTCCTGCTACCTACCCGGCACCGGTGTTCCCGGCGCTGGCGTCAGCGCTGCTCGTCCCGCTTCTCGTCCTCGGCCCGCGCCGGCGCGACGCCGTCGAAGTCCTCGTCGATCTCCAGGTCGTCCTCGTCGTAGAACTCCTCGACGTCTTCCTCGTCCTCGAAGATCTCGCGCTCGTCCGGGACACCGCCGCCACGACGGGCCGCCGGCTCCTCGTCCTGCGCGGCCTCCTCCTCGGCGGCCTCCGGGTCCAGCGCGTCGACGAACTCCAGTCCGTCGATCTCGGCCAGCCGCTCCGAGGCGTTGGTGACGCCGTCGCTGTCCGCCTCGGCCGCCTTGGCGAACCACTCACGGGCCTCCTCGCCACGACCGGCCGCGATCAGCGCCTCGGCGTAGGCGTAGCGCAGACGGGCCGTCCACGGGTGCACCGAGCTGGACGCCAGCTCCGCGCTCTGCAGGGTCACCACGGCCGCGTCGAACTGCTCCATGTCGGTGCGGGCACCCGCGGCGACCAGGCGCATCTCGACCTGGCCGGCCTTGTCCAGCTGCTTCACCTCGGGCTCGCCGGCCATCGCCAGCGCCCGCTCCGGACGGCCCAGACCGCGCTCGCAGTCCGCCATCACCGGCCACAGGTCCGCACGCCCGGTCATCCGGCGGGCGGCCCGGAACTCGGTCAGCGCCTCCGAGTACCGCTGGGTCATGTACGAGGCGAAGCCGGCGGCCTCACGCACGGCCGCGACACGGGACGCCAGCCGCAGCGCGACGCGGGAGTACTGGTACGCCTCCTCCGGCTCGCTGTCCAGCATCCGGGCGACCATCACCAGGTTGCGGGCGACGTCGTCCGCGAGGGTCTTGGGCAGGCTCTTGAGCTCCTGGCGCACGTCCGCGTCCAGCTCGAAGCCGGTGACGTCCTCCGGGATCGGCAGACGCTTGACGGGCTCGTAGTTGCCGCGGCGGTCGTCCTGGTCCCGGCGGTCCCGGTCATCCCGGCGGTAGCCGCCACGGTCGTCCCGGTCGCGGCCGTAGCCACCGCCGCCACGGGGACGGTCATCGCGGTCGCGGCCGTAGCCGCCACCACGGGGACGGTCGTCCCGGTCACGGCCGTAGCCACCGCGCGGGCGGTCGTCGCGGTCGCGGTTGAAGCCGCCACCGGACGGGCGGTCGTCACGACGGAAGCCACCAGAGGGACGGTCGTCACGGTCACGGCCGTAGCCGCCGCGCGGGCGGTCGTCGCGGTCACGGTTGAAGCCACCACCGGACGGACGGTCATCACGACGGAAGCCACCCGAGGGACGGTCGTCACGGTCACGGTTGAAGCCGCCACCGGCGGGGCGGTCATCGCGACGGAAACCGCCCGAGGGACGGTCGTCACGGCGGAAGCCACCGCCGCCACCGGCGGGGCGGTCGTCGCGACGGAAGCCACCACGGTCGTCCCGGTCACGGTTGAAGCCGCCACCACGGGGACGGTCGTCGCGGTCACGGTTGAAGCCACCACCGGACGGACGGTCGTCACGACGGAAACCGCCCGAGGGACGGTCATCGCGGTCGCGGCCGTAGCCGCCGCCGCGCGGGCGGTCGTCGCGGTCGCGGTTGAAGCCACCACCGGACGGACGGTCATCACGACGGAAGCCACCCGAGGGACGGTCGTCCCGGTCGCGGCCGTAGCCGCCGCCGCGCGGGCGGTCGTCGCGGTCGCGGTTGAAGCCACCACCGGCGGGGCGGTCGTCGCGACGGAAGCCACCCGAGGGACGGTCGTCACGGTCACGGTTGAAGCCACCGCCGGACGGACGGTCATCGCGACGGAAACCGCCCGAGGGACGGTCGTCACGGCGGAAGCCACCGCCGCCACCGGCGGCGGGGCGGTCATCGCGACGGAAGCCGCCACGGTCATCCCGGTCACGGTTGAAGCCGCCGCCACGGGGACGGTCGTCGCGGTCACGGTTGAAGCCACCGCCGGACGGGCGGTCGTCACGACGGAAACCGCCACGGTCATCCCGGTCATCGCGACGGAAGCCACCCGAGGGACGGTCGTCACGGCGGAAGCCACCGCCGCCACCGGCGGCGGGGCGGTCATCGCGACGGAAGCCGCCACGGTCGTCGCGGTCACGGCCGTAGCCACCGCCGCCACGGGGACGGTCGTCACGGTCACGGTCGCGGTTGAAGCCACCGCCGGACGGACGGTCGTCACGACGGAAACCGCCACGGTCATCCCGACGGTCGTCCCGGCGCGGACCGCGGTCGTTGGACCAGCCCCCGCGAGACCGGGGCTCGTAGCCGCGGCCGTCGTCCGATCGACGCTCGGGACGGTCCTGGGGCTGGTTCGACATCCTGGTAACTCCTTCTGCTACTTCATCTCCGCCGCGTACCGGGCGACACCAACGCCCTCACGCGGTTCGATGCCGGCCTCGTGGCCTGGCACCATCTCCATTGTCCGGCATCCCGAGGAACCCCGCGTCCGGGCGGGAGAGACCTCACGTGTGCCGGCGGTGCGCACGTGCGCACATACACAAAAAGGCCGCGGCCCCAGCGAATCGCTGGGGCCGCGGCCTAGAAGAATTGTTCGGCGGCGTCCTACTCTCCCACAGGGTCCCCCCTGCAGTACCATCGGCGCTGTGAGGCTTAGCTTCCGGGTTCGGAATGTAACCGGGCG